>DBFNRV010000071.1:0-2780 GCA_048421225.1 Christensenellales bacterium
TTTTCGCGCAGGATCGGCGCAGATAGCGGACGTGCGTATGTGCTTAAGTAAAAAACGCGCGCCGCCATAATCGCAGTAATTTAAAATGTCCTGAATACAATCAGCCCCGCCCGTTTAGCGCCTTCCCTCCATACCGGCCTACTGCGTATATTAGCGGCATGCCAAAGCCGTAACAGGCAATACACTGGCCGGCGCCGACATAATCGCAGTAATTTAAAATGTCCTGAATACAATCAGCCCCGCCCGTTTAGCGCCCTTCCTCCATACCGGCCTACTGCGTATATTAGCGGCATGCCAAAGCCGTAACAGGCAATACACTGGCCGGCGCCGACATAGAGCGCGCACACCCAGAAACCGGCCAACCCATATGCATAGCAAAAAACCGCGCCCAAGACCAGGGCGTTTATAACGACCGCGGGCAGGGGCGCAAGCCACTTGCTTACGCCGCGCCTGCCCATGAGATATACTATATAGGCCGCAAGCAGGGACGCGAGGCTGCCGAATATCACGTCGACCGGTATGGCGCCGGAGACGAGGTTGCCTATTAGGCAGCCGATAAACAGGCCCGGCACCGCCGCGGGCATGAAATACGGCAACACGCACATGGCCTCGGACAGCCGGACCTGCATCAGCCCGCTGCTGAACGGTATTATAAATGTAAGGACTGCGTACAGCGCCGCTATCAGCGCGCTGCGCACCATCCACGCGGTTCTGGAATTCATGGCATCTTTTTAAAGCCGCGCGCCTTTTTATTTTGACGCCAGAAAATCGTTGATCTTGTTTACCAGGCCGTCGACGTCTATGCCGTGTACGGAGCAGGCCTGCTCCAGGTTTTCGCCTGAAGCCATTGCGCAGCCAAGGCAGTGCATGCCCGCGTCCATCAGTATGTCGGCGATGCCGGCGTCGGCCATGAGGATCTGCTGTATTGTCATTTCCTTGTTGATCATGTAAAAATTCCTCCGCAGTATTTTAGTTTGGTAATCCTGGTCTTATTGTACCCAGTTTTAGCGGGCTGTCAAGCCAAATACGGTCCGCTTTTTATTTTTGCATTTCAAACAGGGCCACGCCGTTTTCAAGCGTCTTTTCAGCCGCCGTTTCAGCGTCCATGCCCCTGATCAGGGCAAGGCGCTCGGCTACGTATCTAACCAGCGACGGATCGTTGCGCCGGCCGCGAAACGGTACGGGCGTCATATACGGGCAGTCGGTCTCAATCACTATGCGGTCCATGGGAAGGCGGGCGGCCGTTTCCACCTGCCTGACGGCGTTTGCGAACGTGAGCGCGCCGCCAAACGCGATGTACAGGCCCATATCCAGGCATTCGCGGGCGATTTCATAGCTGCCGGAAAAGCAGTGCATTACGCCCTTTATTCCCTGCCTATGCGCCCTAAGTATATCCATGCAGTCCTGAAACGCCTCGCGTATGTGCAGTATCACCGGCACGCCGCACTCCTGTGCCAGCTCAAGCTGGAGGGCGAACCATTTTTTCTGAACATCCGGTGGCGAAAAGTCATAGTGGTAGTCGAGGCCGATCTCGCCTATGGCCAGCACCTTTTCATGCTTAAGCTGGCCCCGTATAATATCCAGGTGCCCCTGCTCCATTCCGGAGGCTTCGTGCGGGTGCGTGCCTACCGCCGCGTATATGAAAGGGTATTTCTCGGCTAAGGCGATTACCCCGTAAGTCTCATGCACGTCGCATGCCACGTCCATCACAAGTTCGACCCCGCCGTCGGGAAGGGATGGGATAAGCGTATCCCTGTCGGCGTCGAATTTTTTGTCCGTAAGGTGCGCGTGCGTATCAAAAAGCCTCATATCCTCACCCCCGTGTCATTTTTGCTGTTAACATATAAGAGTATAGCGTTTTAAGGCCGTGTTTACAAGGTAAAATCGCCATAGGCGATTCGCGGCGCGCTTGTTAAGCGCGCCGCGAGGTTAACCCGCGAAATGCGGCCATAGGCCTTTCGCTTAGCGCTGTACAGCGCTAAGCGAGGTTTACCCGCAAAACAGGCCCTCGGTTGCAAGCAACTATCGGGCCATATTTTGCTCTCAAGGTATCAAAAGCCTGCGCGCATGTCGCTATTCGCCTTCGGCGTCGTAATGCGCTTGTTCAGCGCATTACGAGTTTAACCCGCGAAAGCCAGCTTTCGGTTGCAAGCAACTGTCAAGCTGGCTTTTGCTCTCAAGGTATCAAAAATCCGGCGTACATGCCGCTATTCGCCTTCGGCGTCGCATCGCGCTTGTACAGCGCAATGCGAGCTTCACCCGCAAAACAGGCCCTCGGTTGCAAGCAACTATCGGGCCATATTTCGCTCTCAAGGTATCAAAAATCCGGCGTACATGCCGCTATTCGCCTTCGGCATCGCATCGCGCTTGTACAGCGCAATGCGAGCTTCACCCGCAAAACAGGCCCTCGGTTGCAAGCAACTATCGGGCCATATTTTGCTCTCAAGGTATCAAAAATCCGGCGTACATGCCGCCGGAGTTTGATGGATTTTACTTTTTGGATGATGCTCCTAAGTCTATATTATCCCTTTGCATTTTTTGGAGTTCTTAGAACCTATTATCGCCATAGGCGATTCGCGTCGCGCTTGTTAAGCGCAATGCGAGATTAACCCGCAAAATGCGGCCATAGGCCTTTCGCTTAGCGCTGTACAGCGCTAAGCGAGTTTAACCCGCGAAAGCCAGCTTTCGGTTGCAAGCAACTGTCAAGCTGGCTTTCGCTCTCAAGGTATCAAAAGCCTGCGCACATGTCGCAGGCTTTTGATGGATTGTACTTTTAGGTA
>DBFNRV010000072.1:0-9343 GCA_048421225.1 Christensenellales bacterium
GAGCGACCCAAGGCTTTCATACTATTTTAAACAGCTTGAATCCGATAATAAGAGACAGAGCATGTGCCTTGCCAAAGTGTTGGCGTACAGTTTTTTAGATATCTCTATTTTGGATGTTGAAGACTCTATTGAATATATTCATAAGATGGCGGACAGCATATTAACCCAGAAAATTGAAATAACAAATATAAATAGCGGCGGGTTAAGCATTAGGATGCTAGAAGATGACGAACCCAATATTGATTATATTGATCAGCTTGATAAGCTTGAATTGACAGATGAAACAAAATGGAATGTTTATAAAATACTTTTGCGATTTAAAGATCATTTTGATGAAATGGTAAGCCTGATATGGTCGGTATTCCCAAGGCTTAGTAAGGCGCTTAATAAAATAATGCCGCTCATTCAGAGCACATATGATTATTGGGACGGCTATTTTCTGGATCATAGCTTCTTCTCGTTTCTAGACCATATTGCAAAGCAATCAATACCTGAGGATTCGCTGGACATGGTTGTGAACCTAAGCGTTATAGCATGTACTGACATGATATACACATACGATGTACTGATAGGCAAGGATAGTCGTCAGGTATATATCGGAATACTTATTGATGAGGATTTTCATATAGATAAAATTCAATTAACGAATGACTCCATCTGCAATATACTTAGGATTATAAGCGATAGGAGCAAATTTGAAATACTCCGCCGTATATCCAACGCCAGCGCATACGGGCAGGAACTTGCAAATGAGCTGAATCTAACAACAGCCACGATTTCAAGGCATATGTCTATGCTGCAGGATTACGGACTGGTGCATACGCGAAGGGGAGAGATGAGAATCTATTACAGCCTCAACAAGGAAGCTATCGGAAACCTGTTTGATATGGCAAGATCGGCTCTGCTGGAATAGTGGAAACATAACTCGTCCTATCATAGTATGGAAATCCATACAAGGATAGTATTTACTTAATATCAGCCATAATTATTCCTGCCCAATATATATCTTGCCAGGTGTTATTAGGCTCTTTTGATTGTTGGCGCATTATTCCTTCCAATTTCATACCAAGTTTCTCCATAAGATTTAAAGATTTGGCCGGATCAATCGTTTCAGCGCAAATCTTGTGCAGGTTCAATGTATTAAACCCATATTTGATCACTACCGAACAACTTTCGTATGCATATCCCTTACCCCAATATGATCTGTTAAATATCCAGCCTATCTCGTATATCTCGGGATCGTCAAGCGGTTTAAGCAGAATATAGCCAATCATCTTTTTAGACAAACACTCCACTGCCGCATAAGCGCCGGGAGGATCCCTGTGAATACAGAATGTCTCAAGAAAGTTCCGGGTTTTATCCTTGCTATACGGCGGTTCAATAAACCTCATGGTTTCTGTATCGCTGAATATATCATGTAAATCATTCAGGTCGCCGAATGTAAAGTCCCTAATAATTAATCTTTCCGTTTCAAGATGCATTGCAGTTCTCCTTAATTTGTACTTTAACTTTTATTTAATTCCAAATTATAACCAAACGCATTAATATACAGAATACAATTCAATAACTCTCAAAATATTACTGTTGATATATACGCTAAATTATGATATTAAAAGAATAAAAAGCATTTGATCAAAACTGTTGATGAGTAAGCAATAAACTTATGAAATTGATATAGAAATCAATAATTATCCAACCCAAAATAGTTGACAAATATATCGAAACACTGTATATTAGTTAATGACGTAACATTAGTTGTTTGATAACGCAACTAATGGTAACTCACACTTAAACTTATTTAGGAGGAACAAGTATGAAGAGGGCCCCAAAGTGTTTGCTCACATGTTTGCTGGCAATCCTTATGGTGTTTACCATGCTTCCGTTGAACGCGCTTGCGGAAAATGGCAGCAGCGATAACGCCAACCCGGCAGACGAAGGGCGGATGGACGGCGAAAGCGTAGCTTTAAGCAGCTTGGCCGGAGCCAGAGAAGCCATCGGAGATTCTTACGACGACAGCGATATTGTGAGAATCATCGTTGAACTCAAGGACGAACCCCTTGCTGATCTTTCCGGAGCCTTAAAGGATGGAAAGCTCACGAGTAAGGGACTGAACGTACAGAAATCAATGCTTGCCGATCACGAAAACGTGTTCAGCAAAATTGCTTCCCAGGCTAATGAAGAAGAGCAAGGGACCATGCGGTTAAAGTATAACTATACTACGCTGTTTAACGGTTTCGCTCTTGAATGTACATATGGCCAGTTAGAAACCATTCGTAATACGGAGGGCGTTGAGCGGGCCTATGTCGCGGCGAGCTATGAACTGCCGGTAGAACCAAAGGTTAATACCGGCGGAGATACAATAGGAGCGCCAATACTGTGGGATCTCGGATATAGCGGTGAGGGTATCACCGTTGCGGTTCTTGATACGGGACTTGACACAGATCATGATGCTTTTGCGGTCGAGCCGGAAAACCCGGCGTTTGACAGATCCTATATTGAAGAAGTGTTAGCAAACAACAGCTTGAACGCTCAGAGGGGACTGCCCATAACTGTGGACGACGTTTACCTCAGCGGCAAGCTGCCTTTTGCATATGACTATGCAGGAGGCGATACAAACGTAAACCATCTCAACGGAGGCAACGATCACGGCACACACGTAGCCGGCATCGTGGCTGCGGATCCAGCCGATAACAAGGTACAGGGCGTAGCTCCTCAAGCACAGCTGATCATCCTTAAGGTATTCCCAGACGGCGGGAACGCATATTCTGACGATATCCTTGCAGCGCTTGAAGATTGTGTGCCGCTGGGCGTAGACGTTATCAACATGAGCTTAGGTTCCCCGAGCGGCTTCACCTACAGGGACGATATGGTAACCACGATGGCGGCTTACGATCGCCTTAGCAAAGCCGGAATAAATATTGCCGCAGCGGCGGGCAACGATACAACCGCGGCGCGCAATAACTTGTGGGAGCTTGACAAGAGCTTAACATCAAATCCGGACAACGGCATTGTAGGCGCACCAGCCACTTATGCCCAGTCCTTGGCAGTAGCAAGCGTAGAGAATTTGGTTATAGAAGGAAACTACTTCAAAGTTGGCGACAATGATATATTCTATAACGATTCATCAATTAATTATGACCCTAACGGCCAGTTCATCCATGTCCTGGGCGGTCAGACGCTTGAATATGTAGTGATTCCGGGTTATGGCGAAGCCAGCGACTATGAGGGCCTCGACGTAGAAGGAAAAGTTGCTCTGGTATCGCGCGGAGAAACCAACTTTTCAGAAAAGCATGAGCAGGCGATAGCCCACGGCGCAGCCGCATGCATTGTATATAACAATGATACGGACGGAATGCTGAACATGCAGATTCTCGCGAATCCTACTCCATGTATTTCTATCAGCATGGCCGATGGGCAGCACATGCTTGAGTCCGCTGTTGACGGCGTAGGGACGCTTTACGTTGCAACGGATACCAGCGCGAAACCCAACGAGGTCGGAGGGGAACCTTCAGACTTTACCTCTTGGGGAACAACTGCAGGACTTACAATCAAGCCGGAAATAATGGCTCCAGGAGGCAATATCTTCTCATCAAGAAACCATAACTCATATGGCCTTATGAGCGGCACCTCCATGGCGTCTCCTCACGTTGCCGGAGCGATGGCAATAATGCTTCAGGTTATGGAGGAAAGGCACCCAGGAATGGATGCCGAGGAACGCATTGAACTCATCAATACTTTGATGATGAGCACCGCGACCCCGTCAGAAAATGATGATGGAGTGGCCTATTCGCCTCGCCAGCAGGGCGCAGGACTGCTTAACATAGCAAACGCTATAGCCACGGATGCTTATATTACTGTAGAAGATAACGTTCGCCCGAAGCTGGAACTGGGCGATGATCCCGAAAAGTCAGGTGTATACACACTGAACTTTGAAATTAAGAATACCTCTGATGAACAGATTCGTTATGAAATATTGCCGACAGTATTGACCGAGACGTCTGAGCTGGGCGGGACATATCATGACGAAGAGGTTTACTTCATGTCTCAGAGCGCAAGGGATATTACGAGTCAGGCCAACATAACCACAAACTGGGATCAAAATATAGCGGTCGTGCCGGCCAACGGTTCCGCCGAGGTCGAGGTCGTTATTACGCTCAACGATGAGATTAAGGCTGAGCTTGACGGACAATTTGAAAACGGAATATATGTCGAGGGCTTTGTAGAGCTCAGGCGGCTTGCTACTGAGGAAGGCGTTATCGGCGTCGATCTGAACGTTCCTTATCTGGCGTTTTACGGAAACTGGAACAAGGCCCCGATAATAGACACAGGATACTATTGGGACAGCTACAATGGCCTTCCCTGCTGGAGCAGCCAATATACAAACTACGGCGGCAGTATGATCACTGGAACATCACAGTTCCTGCCGTTTGGAGTTAACCCGTATGTAAACATCTCCAACCCCGGCCACATGTCGGAGAGGAACTCGCTGTCCCCGCTTCGCAAGGATGGACGTTATGATAAGGTTGACCTTGTTTACACATCGCTGCTTAGGGATGCAAGACGGCTTACCTATACGATTACGGACGTAAAGACCGGAGAAGTTTATTACAACCAGACCGCGGATTATTCCTATAAGTCCGTATACAATGATAACTACGAGAGCATATTGCCCGCGGGCGCTTTCGCGGAAGACAGCATTAAAGCATGGCACGGAACCAATTCGGCCGGCGAGGCGCTTGCCGAGGGAACGACTGTAATGGTCCGCGTTCAGGTTGAGCTTGATTACGAAGGCTTTGTTCCTGAAGAAAACGAGAACTATTTCTGGGAATTCCCCGTTACAATCGATAACGCGCCACCGCAAGTAGTATCTTGCGTGTCTGACGGAAATACGCTTACCATGGAAGTCCAAGATAACCGCTTCGTATCCTACGTCGAAGTCTGGGATGCGGACGACATGGGCATTTTCTCCGATCCAATCGCGCAGCTTGGAATCAACGAAGCCGAAGTTGGCGCCAAGACAACTATCCGCGTTAACGTAGGGTCAAGTGAAACCCTGTATATTGCGGTAGCTGACTATGCGTGCAACCAGTACATATTTACTGTTGACGCCCAGACCGGTGAAATACAGACAACCGCTCAGTTTGAATATGTTGTCGAGGATAATGACGAAGTAACCATTACAGGCTATACAGGCGCCGATATGGACGTTGTAATTCCTGATACGATTATGGATTACCCTGTAACGGCAATAGCTGAAAAAGCCTTCTTCCTCGAATCCACGATCAGGAGCATCTCACTTGGCAAGAACGTCCGTTCTATTGGTGAAAACGCCTTTACAAGATGCACGGTCTTAGAAAGCATAGAAGTGGATCCGGAGAACGAATACTTTACGTCCATCGACGGCGTGCTGTTTGATAAGGACGTAAAGACGGTAATCTCCTATCCTGGCGGCAAGACCGACACAACATACCAGGTTCCCGATGGAGTTGAAACAATAGGCAGATATGGACTCTATTTCGGAACATTTGAGAATGTAGTGCTTCCGGAAAGCCTTACCACCATTGAAGGTTACGGCTTATCCTACTGCAGCAACTTAAGTGAGATAGAGTTCCCCGCAGGACTTACAACCATTGGCGAACAGGCGTTCTTTGGATGCGGCTCGCTGGGAAGTGTCAACATTCATTCCGGAATAACAGATATAGGGCTGGCGGCATTCTCATACTGTTCAAGCCTTACTGGAATAAGCGTTGCTGATGATAACCCGAATTACTGTGATATCGATGAAGTTTTATTCAGTAAGGATATGACCTCGCTGAAAGCTTTCCCAACCAACAACGGCATAAGCGAGTATACGGTGCCGGACGGGGTTAAAACGGTGGAAGGCTATGCGTTCTATAACAATAGGGGCATGACTTCAATCATAATATCTGATTCCGTCGAGACCATCGGCGAATATGCTTTCTATTACTGCCAGGGAGCGACTCAGGTTGTAATAAGCAATAACGTAAAGACCATAGGCGATTACGCATTCTACTCCTGTAAAGGAATCACCACGCTTGCTCTGCCCGAATCGCTAGAGTCAATCGGCGCATACTCGTTTGCATGGTGCCAGGGGCTTACCGAATTGAATACCGGAAACGGCCTTAAGACGATAGGTAAGTACGCATTTAACTTCTGCTCTTCGCTTATAAACGTCAATATTGGCAACAGCGTTGAATCTATAGGCAACTATGCGTTCTATAGCTGCTCTAAGATGCTCAATGTTACATTTGGAAACAGCCTGCGTGAAATCGGATCGTCGGCGTTCTCGAATTGTTCAAAGATATTGGCTATCAACCTTCCAGACACAATAACCGATATAGGAAGCTCGGCATTCAATAACTGTTCCGCGGCGACAACGCTGACATTGGGCAGCAGCCTTAAGACCATTGGAAACATGGCGTTCAACGGATGCAAAGGCTTTACTGAACTCGTTATACCTGAAGGCGTTACAAAGATCGACTCATCGGCCTTTGCGCGCTGCTCCGGAATAACAAGGCTTACAATACCGGCGACAATAACAGAATTTGGCAGCAGCATATTCTCCTATTGCTCAAATCTGGATAATGTCGTACTTCCAGAAGGCATGACTGTGATTCCGGAAGGCATGTTCATGCAGTGCTCAAATCTTTCCAACGTTACGTTCCCGAGCACCATTGAGGTTGTAGGGGATCGTGCGTTCAACTACTGCAAGAAGCTTACTTCAATCGACCTGCCCGATACGACAAGGGAGATCGGCTATGGAACATTCTATTATTGCACAGAGATTACTGAGGTAGTATTCCCAGAGGAGCTGGTTACCCTTGGAAACAATGCGTTCTATTCATGCACAAAGCTCAATAAGGTTGAGTTTAACGACAAGCTCGAAACAATCGGAGGCTTTGCCTTCTACGGCTGCAGCGGAATAACATACGCAGAGATACCCGACAGCGTTACCTCCATCGGCACAAGCGCGTTTAACCGCTGCAACAACATGGAGTACATAAACTTCGGTACGGGCTTGCAGGAAATCGGTTCGATGGCATTCAACTACTGCGACAAGCTGGAGCGCTTTGTAGTTGATGAGAACAACCCGTATATGTGCAGTATAGATGGCGTACTCTTCAACAAGGACGTCACCAAACTGATATTCTATCCGCTTGGCAAGCTGGGCACTTCATATGGAGTTCCGTCCACGGTAACTGAGATTGGCGACTACGGTATCTACTCGATAATGGCGCTTGAATCAGTAACCCTTCCCGATGGGCTTGTGACCCTAGGCGAGCATGCACTGTCGCGCAACTCTAACCTCAAGAGCCTACGGTTGCCGGCAAGCCTTGAAAACATACATTATACGTCTTTCTACTATGGCTTATCCATGACGTCAATAGACGTTGATCCGGCAAACGAAACGTTTAGCAGCATCGACGGCGTCCTGTTCAATAAGGCGCAGGACACACTGGTGTTCTATCCAAATGGAAGGCCGGATACCATGTATGTAGTTCCAGACGGTGTTACTACAATATCACCATATGCTTTCTATGAGTGCAAAACCATTGAGGGTATCGATTATGGCAAGGATGTAACCTTCATAGGCACCTACGCGATGAACAACTGCACCAACCTCAACACCGTTAAGCTCGGTCAAAGTGTTGAAAGCATAGATGCATACGCCTTCTCTGGCTGTAACGGACTCACCAGTCTCGACGTATCTTCTGCGCTAAAGAACATAGGTGCTTATGCGTTTGCAAATTGCAGAAATATCCCATATGTATTTCTCAATGATGTTGAACTCATTGGCGAATATGCATTTAACAATAACTCAGGTCTTACCCGCGTAGTATTTGGTCCAAACCTGAATACCTTGATGGGAAGCGCATTCTATGGCACAACTTCGATGACGGAAGCGTACTTCCTTGGAGATGTTCCAGCTAATATCGGAGCCAACGTATTTAAGAACGCCAAGTCGCTCACGATATACTATGATAACGAAAACGTTGAAAGCTGGGCGCCCGACGGACAGAGTTCATGGGACGGCCATCCCATGATGGGAACAACGTTCCACAGTGTAGTATATGTTGACGCAAATGGTACGACGATCCTCAGTCAGTATGTAGCAGATACTCATTCAGCTATCATACCCGAAGCGCCAGTTCTTGATGGCAATCCATTTGTTGGCTGGTCAGCGGACGCATCAAGCGTAACCGAGGATATGATAATCAAACCCATATATGAAAACGCAATCTACTCAATCGGAGTTGGAAGCGTTAACGCCAATCCAGGCGAAACCGTGACGGTGCCTATAAGCGCCAATAACCTCGCGGCGGCGGTATTCAATGTTGAGTATGACCCCGAAGTCCTCACTTATGCTGGATATACCAACATTGCTCCCGATGGTTCGATGATGATAGTAAATGATTCAACTCCGGGCGTGCTGTCAATCGCAGTTGCAAATACCAGCGGCAATTACTTTGGCGAGTTTATGACGCTAAGCTTCAAGGCGGCGGAGGATGCGTCAGACGTTACAGAGTTGGCCATTGAGGTCAGCAGTGCAAGCGTTATAGTTAACGGAACGTCTACCGACGTCGATGTATCCGATATAGAGGCGGCCAACGGAAGCGTTGACTTCAGCGCCCCGACATATACGGTAACCTTCGTGGATGGCCATACGGGCGAAGTAATCTTCACTGATGAAGTGAATGAAGGCGAAGCGGCGGCAGCGCCCGAAGTGACCGGACATGAAGCGGAACCCTTCCCGTACATCTTCATTGGATGGGATAAGGACTTCTCGTGTGTAACGGAAGATATGACGGTTACAGCAAACTTTGCTCTACTTGGAGATGTAAACTTGGATGGAGAAGTGAATATTACCGATGCATTGATTATAGCGCGTCAGCAGGTCGGTTATGACGAACTGGACGAGGCTGCCATGATAGTGGCCGACGTCAACGGTGACGGTGTTGTCAATATAACGGACACTCTACTGCTTATGCGCGTCCTGGTTGGACTTGAAACAGTCTAACTGAACGTGTTGCCGGAATTATAACGGCCCCCCTTTGTAAGAGGCCGCAGCGAATGCTGCGGCCTCAGGCCGTCGACAAAGTCAGTCGACGGCCCTTTTTTGTGGAAATTGAAAAGGAAAACGGGGGATAAACGTCGAATATATAAGGAAGAAAATAAGATTGGGTGAACGGGATGCTGAAACGGAAAGAAAGCGAACAGATGCAGTTGGAGCTGGCGACATATGATCTGCTGGTGAGGCCGGATCACCTGCTGCGAAAGATCGATCAGGTGATTGATTTCAGCTTTATCTACGATATCTGCG
>DBFNRV010000073.1:0-8348 GCA_048421225.1 Christensenellales bacterium
ATTATTTTAATTTGCTAACAGTATTGTGCTTCTTTGTATATCTTCGTGCAACTTCTCGCCGTCTCTCATTATATGCGAGGGCAAGAAGGGATATCATACCGACATTTATTTATCAAGGGTATTCATAACAAAAGTTAAAATGTGTCCAGAGTGCAAACCATACACCATGGCGATTGTAATATAATAGGCGGCGTGATAAAATACTATGAATTACCTTTTGGAAGGATATGCTGTTATGGGATTCATTGATGTATTGCTCGGAAACACGAGTTCAAGTAGAATAAAAAAATTAAGGCCAATGTTAAATGCTGTAAATGGATACGAGGCTTCTATAAAGGCTCTTTCGGACGAACAGCTGAGGGCAAAAACAACTGAGTTTAAAGAGCGGCTTAAAAAGGGCGATACGCTGGACTCCCTCCTGCCCGAGGCTTATGCGGTTGTGAGGGAAGCCGCCGTCAGGACAATAGGGCAGCGGCATTACGACGTCCAGGTGCTTGGAGGAATTGTCCTGCATCAGGGCCGTATAGCGGAAATGAAAACCGGAGAGGGAAAAACGCTCGTAGCCACCTTGCCGTCGTATTTAAACGCGCTTGAGGGAAAGGGCGTTCATATTGTAACGGTGAACGACTATCTGGCAAAGCGCGACGCTCAATGGATGGGTAAGATACACCGCTTTCTCGGCCTTACCGTAGGCTGTATTACTACCGATCTTGAACCGTCGGAACGCAAGGATATATATGCGTGCGATATTATATATGGAACAAATAATGAATTTGGTTTCGACTACCTGCGCGATAATATGGTGGTTTACCGGGAGAGCATGGTTCAGCGCGAGCTCAATTATGCTATAGTTGACGAGGTTGACTCGATTTTGATCGACGAGGCGAGAACCCCGCTTATAATTTCCGGTCACGGCGAGGAGTCTACGGATATGTACGTCAAGGTCGACCGCTTTGTCAGTAAGCTGGAGCGCGGGGCCAATATAGAAAAGCTCACTCGATCTGAAATACTGCTGGATGGCGCCGAGCAGAAGGAGAGCGGCGACTATATGGTGGATATAAAGGCAAGGACGGCCGCGCTTACCCGCCAAGGTATGGATAGGGCCGAGCAGTATTTCGGCCTGGACAACATAGCCGATCCTGTCAATTCCGAACTTAACCACCATATCATGCAGGCCCTTAAGGCGCACGCGCTGTTCAGCCTAGATAAGGATTACGTTGTTCAGGAGGGCCAGGTAATCATTGTTGACGAGTTTACGGGACGTCTTATGATAGGAAGAAGGTACTCAGACGGCCTTCACCAAGCGCTCGAGGCCAAAGAAGGGGTAAAGGTGGAGCGGGAGAACAAGACGCTTGCCACCATAACCTTCCAAAACTATTTCCGTATGTATAAAAAACTGGCCGGCATGACGGGAACCGCAAAGACCGAAGAGGCCGAGTTTCAGGGGATTTATGACCTGGACGTAGTTGAGATACCAACCAACCGACCCCTTATCAGAAACGATATGAACGATGTTATTTACAGCACCCAGATGGGAAAATTCAAGGCTGTTGTAGATTCCATTGAAAAGGTGCATAAGACAGGGCAGCCTGTCCTTGTCGGCACAATATCGGTAGAAAAGAGTGAAATGCTCAGCGAGCTGCTTAAACGGCGCGGCATCGACCATGAGGTGCTAAACGCGAAGCATCATAAGCGTGAGGCGGAGATCGTGGCGCAGGCGGGCAAGTTTGGCAAGGTAACGATTGCAACCAACATGGCGGGACGCGGAACCGATATATTGCTGGGAGGCAACCCTGAGTTCTTAGTTAAGCAAGAGCTTACGCGGCAGGGAATGGACGAGTTCATGATTGAAGAGGCGAACAGCCATTCGGACACCTCAGATCAGGCGGTCCTTGCGGCGCGTGAAGCCTATAATGAACTGTACAAAAAGTATAAAAAACAGACCGACGACGAGCATGAAAGGGTGGTAGCGGCCGGCGGACTGCATATAATAGGCACCGAGAGGCACGAATCAAGACGCATTGACAATCAGCTCAGGGGAAGGGCGGGCCGCCAGGGCGACCCAGGCTCGACCTGCTTTTTTGTTTCGCTTGAGGATGAATTGATGCAGCGCTTTGGCGCGGACAGGGTTAAGAATATAATGATGCGGCTTGCCCCTGAGGACGATGTGCCCATGGATATATCCATACTCAGCAAGCAGATTGAAACCGCGCAAAAGCGGGTGGAAGCCCATAACTATGATATAAGAAAGAATGTGCTGCAGTATGACGACGTAATGAATAAGCAGCGCGAGATCATCTACGGACAGCGCAGGGCGGTGCTTATGGGAGAGGATATATCGGATTCAGTAAAGAAGATGATAGAGGAAGCCGTAGATTCCAGGCTTGATACATATTGTCAGGCGAACCTTAGCGAGGAGATGTGGGATATAGGCGGTATGGCAACTTCCCTTGAGGAGCTCACGGGCGTAAAATTCCAGACCGGAGAACTGGCGAAAGAGATAAAGAACCGAAATGCCATGCGCGATAAGGTCTTGACCGGAATGAGCTCTATATATGCTGAAAAAGAGGCTGAAATATCGTCTCACGGAATCGACATGAGGGAAGTGGAGCGCATACGCCTCCTCAGGGCGGTGGATACGCACTGGATGGATCATATCGACGCTATGACCCAGCTGAGGCAGGGGATAGGCCTGCGCGCCATGGCCCAGAAAGACCCTGTAATAGAGTATAGGAACGCCGGATTTGACATGTTCGACGAGATGGTAGCTGGTATACGCGAACTTACTGTTAGGACGCTGTACCACACTACGGTTAAGGTAGCTCCACAGCAGCGCGAACAGGTGGCAAAGCCCATTGAGCCGGTATCGGAGGAGGGGAATAAGCCAAAACGCGTAAAACAGACCCCAGGGCGGAACGATCCGTGTCCGTGCGGGAGCGGTAAAAAGTACAAACAGTGCTGTGGAAGGAGTCAGTAACGGGCATTATAATACTTGGTGATATTGAGTTTATTATTAAATTATTTTAGAGGGATGTGATCTTTATGGTTCAGCTTGACGAATACCGTCAGCAGCTTGCGGCTGCAATCGAAACCCTGAAAGAGGCAGGTGAATCCCTTTGACCTGGCCAGGTTAAAGGGAGAGAAGGAAGAGCTGGAAAACGGCATGTCGGCTCCGGGTTTTTGGGACGACGTTGAAAACGCGAACAAGGTCAATCAGCGGATAAAAGCCATATCAAATAAGATTGACAAATATGAAAAACTGGCGCTTCGCGGCGAAGACTTGGAAACGCTTATTGAAATGGCCGAGGAAGAGGGCGACGAGTCCATGCTCGACGAGATCGCCGCGGAATATACCGTGTTTGAACGGGGAGTTGAGGCGCTGAAGCTTGAAACGCTGTTAAAGGGACCTTATGACGCGAGCAACGCGGTGCTGTCGCTTCACGCCGGAGCGGGAGGAACAGAGGCTCAGGACTGGGTCAGCATGCTGTACCGAATGTATACTAGGTACTGCGACGAAAAGGGATTTGCTGTGAAGACGCTTGATCTGCTTGATGGGGATGAGGCGGGCATTAAAAGCGTAACCTTTGAAGTCGACGGCGATAACGCTTATGGATATCTTAAGGCGGAAAAGGGCGTCCACCGGCTGGTCAGGATATCGCCATTCGATTCGTCAGGAAGGCGGCACACCTCGTTTGCATCGCTGGATGTTACGCCTATCTTTGAGGACGACAGGGGGGATATTTCCATAGATCCCGACGACCTAAGGGTTGATACCTACAGATCCAGCGGCGCTGGAGGCCAGCATGTAAACAAAACATCGTCCGCCATAAGAATCACCCATCTTCCAACCGGAATAGTGGTCCAGTGCCAAAACGAGCGCAGCCAGATACAGAACAGGGAAACGGCGATGAGGATGCTGAGGGGCAAGCTGATTGAAATTAAGGAGCGGGAGCGTATGGAACATATGGCCGAGATAAAAGGCGACATGAAAAAGATAGAATGGGGAAGCCAGATAAGGTCATATGTGTTCCAGCCGTACACATTGGTAAAGGACCATAGGACAGGCGTTGAAAACGGAAATATACAGGCTGTAATGGACGGGAGTCTTGACATGTTTATCAATGCGTTTCTCGTTCAGTCGTGATCAGCATAATATGAAGCCGAAAGAATGGGATTCATGCGGAATCCCGTTTTTAGCCGGACTTAGAAAACTTTACTAAATATTTAGTTCCCAGCTACTAACCACATGAGAAAATTATTAAGCTTAAAGAGGTGACGCATGCCCACGACACTCTCGGAAATCATCCGCGCGGCCATCCGGGGCCTGCGCCCGATAACAAACAACCTGAGCCTGGAGTCAGAAAGGAACGGGATTGATCTTTTGGGAAGGCTTGAAACGAGAAAGCTCCCAAGCAATGTAAATATTATAAGGTGGGACATTGGCGATATACCCGCGGAGTGGTACCACCATGAAAACTCGCCTGAAGACGCCGTGGCCATTTACTTTCATGGGGGCGCGTACATATCGGGTTCGCTTACAAGCAGCCGGGTGCTTGCGGTGGATTTCGTTCAGGCGCTTCAAATGAACGTATTATCGTTTGAATACAGGCTCGCGCCCGAGCATCCGTTTCCAGCTGCGCTCGACGATGCGATGAAGGTGTATAATACGGTGCTTGGCCTCGGGGTGTCGCCAGAGCGGATTACCTTTATCGGCGACAGCGCCGGCGGAGGGCTTTTATGCGCGACCGCGATTAGGTCGCGTGACGAGGGGCTGCCGATACCGTCCTCTCTTGTCATGATTTCGCCGTGGGCCGACTTGACGCTGTCGGGAAAGACCTACGAAACCATGAAGGATAAGGACCCCCTTTTGACAATAGCCAAGCTGGAGAGAGCCGCTGAATGCTACACCGGTAATAAGGATTTGAAAAACCCCTATATATCGCCGGCTTTTGGAAATTTCAAAGGTATACCGCCCGCACTTATCCATGTGGGCACGCACGAGCTGCTTTTGGACGACGCCAGAACGCTGTCAACGAATATGGCAAGGGACGGCGTAGATGTAACGCTTGATGAATGGGAAGGAATGTGGCACGTTTGGCATACTTTTGACGTACCGGAAACAGCGGTCGCCCTTGAGAGAATTGCCGACTATATCCTTACTAGACTTGGATCAGGGGAGGATAACTGAAATGGCGCATGCCAGGCGAAGCTGGTATAGGCTGGATAATGCCGCAAAGATTTATCCCGTAACGCAGACGAGCGCTTGGACGCCTATGTTTAGGTTTACGGCGGTTATGCGCTCGAACATTGACCCAGACAAGCTGCAGGCTTCGCTGGATGCGGTTTCTCCTAGGTTTCCAACGTTTATGGTATGCCTTAAAACAGGAATGTTCTGGTATTATCTGGAGCAGCTGGACAGGCCGGTTATGGTAGAACCGGATGCGCTTAATCCATGTGCGCCGATTGAAAGGGGCGAGCCCCTGTTCAGGATACGATATTATGCTAACCGGCTGAGCCTGGAGATACACCATGTGGTTACGGACGGAGGGGGCGCTATGGTCTTCTTCAAGACGCTTTTGGCACAATATCTTAGAGGGACGGGGCATGAGGTGCCATGCACTCACGGCATTTTAGATATTGGAGTTTCCGCATCCGCAGAGGAGATTCAGGACAGCTTTAAAAAATTTTCCAAGATGAGGGTGCTTCCAACCAGATCAGAGAGTAAGGCGTACCGCATATCAGGCACTAGGCTTCCCCTTGGCCTTATGCGGGTTACAACCGGCGAGATGGACGTAAGCCAGGCGCTCGGCCGTGCGCACTCGTATGGCGCCACACTGACCGAATTTATGGTTGCGTTGCTGATACAGGCCGCCTATATGCTTCAGCTTGCTGAGGGGCGTCCTCAGTATCAGGTAAAGGTAAGCGTTCCTATAAACCTGAGGAAATACTACCCTACTGCTACGATAAGAAATTTCTCGCAGTATCTGAACCCGGGGATAGACCCGCAGTACGGAGAGTTCACGTTTGAGGAGATACTTTCGCAGGTTCATCACTATATGAGGCTGAACGTTACTGAAAAGAACCTCAACGCCAGAATAAGCAAGAACGTCAGTGACGAGAGGAATCCAGTCATACGGATGGTTCCCCTGTTTATAAAGAAGGCCGCCATGTTTATAGCCTACATGAAATGCGGCGAATCGACGTTTACAATGCCGTTTTCAAACCTTGGAAGAATAACGTTGCCGGATATCATGTATGAACATATTGAGAGAATTGATTTTATACTTCATACAGCCAGGTTCAATGTGTTCGAGGCAGGGGCGTCAACGCTCAACGGCAGACTGTCCATCAGTTTGTCGTCGCTGATAGCCCAGAGCCATATGGAGAGGCTGTTCTTTACATCGCTTGTCAAGCAGGGGATCAAGGTTAAAATAGAATCGAACGAGCTGTGAATCCTGGCGGCATGCAACGTGCTGGGCCGCATGGCCGATACCATTACGGAAGGGGGATTATCCTGTGTCTTATTGCGTTAACTGTGGGGTTGAGCTGGAAAAGAGCCTGAAAAAGTGCCCGCTGTGCGGAGTGGAGGCTCAGAACCCGAAGGAACCCTATGACGAAGGGGTGATAAAGCCCTATCCTACGCACATCGATTATATAACCGGGCGCATGGAGCGGCGGCTTGCGGCAATAATCATAACCGTTGTACTCATGCTTATTTCAGGTATATGCGTGCTGGCGGATGTGATATATAGCGCTGAGCTCGACTGGGCGCTGTATGTATTAAGCGCCCTTGCCCTTGGCTGGCTAATGTTTGTTCTGCCTCTGTTCATGCTTAAATGGCACCCTATCGTATATGTCATTCTTGACGGAATAGGCGCGATTGCATTTTTATACGTAATAAACCTGCTGCTCCCGGGAGACGAATGGTTCTCGTCGATTGCCTTACCCATTATACTTCTTAACGCAGCTATTGTGTCACTAAATGTATCGCTTATACATAGCGGACGACTTGGCAAAGCGGCGTGCGCCGCCTGGGTGGCTGGTTCGGTTGGCGTTGATATTATGGGGATAGAGATGATACTTGACCTTTACATGAACGAATCAATTTTGCCTCAATGGTCATGGTTTGTGCTAATACCCTGCCTGGCCGCATCCATAATTATGATTATAGTGGACAAAAACTCCAGGATGAAGGATTCCATAAAACGTAGGCTGCATACATAAAAAGATAACTTTTTCGGGCCTTCTGGTATTAGACTAAGGCATGATATTACACATAGGCGTGTCTAGTAAGGATGAAAAATAATAAGCCGTACTTTCAGATTGAAATGGACGGCTTATTATATATATGTAAGGCATTCATATAATCGCAATGGCATAAAGAGCCATTTTATACAAACATAAATACCACATAGGCCACCGCAGCGCTAAAAACCATAAGCAGGGGAATTCCAATGGTGAATTTTTTATGCTTGGTTTTATGCCTGAAAACCAGCATCCCCAGCATCGCTCCCAGCGAGCCCCCAAAAGCGGCGAGCGCCATTAAAGTCCTTTCGGGTATTCGGTAAAGCCCCTTAACAGCGGCATTCTTATCGATTCCCATCATTATGAGGGAAACCGCATTGAACGCAATAAGATATAGAATGTATAAAACTTTAACGGTTTCCATGCCAGGTTATATATGGCTTGAGGAACTCCGGCGCGTTTTCGCTTGGGTCGCTTACGCTAATCACAATAGTTATGCCAAAATCGGACGCAAAACTGTCCAAAGCTAAAAATAGGCTTTCCAGGGATTCGAGCGGATGATCTCCAAGCATCCTCATAAAGCCGTCGACAAATATGTATTCAAGGTCGTAGTCCTGTGCCGCAAGGCCGGCGACGAATCCGGACAGCATCTTAGGCCCTTTAACCCTGTACTCGGTTGAGTCGATAAACCGGACGCCTCTTTCAAGTTCATACATGTAATCCTTATTAACATGTATAAAAACAACACTTCCAGTGGCCTCCTTTATGGCGGCGTTGGCCATGTCGATTATATGTTTTGTCTTGCCGGTTCCCTTTTTCCCGTATACAACCTGTATCAATGCAATCGACCCCCTTATTAATAAAAATTCGCTCTGCAGCTTATGGATCCATTCCGAATCGATTCGGAATTAAGCAATGGTAACTTATATAATAATACATTTTAACCGCCTTGGCAATAGGTAAATGCCAGCCGAAAAAACAGGAAACATCGACATGTTGTAGCGTGCGTTAAATAGTAAAAAGCGCGGTTCCACAACAAATTTTTTGAATTAAATTGCCCAAATAGTATAGCATTTAAATAATATATGTGCTAATATAAATAA
>DBFNRV010000074.1:0-7674 GCA_048421225.1 Christensenellales bacterium
ATCGCTCCAAATCTTATAATCCATCAAAATCCGGCGACATGTGCGCCGGCATTTTGATACCTTGAGAGCAAAATACGGCCCGATAGTTGCTTGCAACCGAGGGCCTGTTTTGCGGGTTAATCTCGCTTAGCGCTGAACAGCGCTAAGCGAATCGCCTATGGCGATTTTGCGGGTAAACCTCGCTTAGTGCTGAACAGTGCTAAGCGAATCGCCTATGGCGATAAAGGGTTCTAAGAACTCCAAAAAACGCAAGGGGATAACATAAGTGTGGGACTATCGCTCCAAATCTTATAATCCATCAAAATCCGGCGACATGTGCGCCGGCATTTTGATACCTTGAGAGCAAAATACGGCCCGATAGTTGCTTGCAACCAAGGGCCTGTTTTGCGGGTTAATCTCGCTTAGTGCTGAACAGCGCTAAGCGAATCGCCTATGGCGATTTTGCGGGTAAACCTTGTAATGCGCTGATCAAGCGCGATGCGAACCGCCTATGGCGATAAGAATCCAAAACAATGAAAGTCAAACGATGTTTTTCGGGATTCCAAAGGGGACTTTTTACAAAAAGTCTCCTTTGGCGGGGTTTGGGGCGGAGCCCCATGTGACCGGCATGGCGGCGGGGTTTGGGGCGGAGCCCCATGCGACCGGCATGGCGGCGGGGTTTGGGGCGGAGCCCCATGCGACCGGCATGGCGGCGGGGTTTGGGGCGGAGCCCCATGCGACCGGCATGCCGGCGGGGTCCGAGCGCCGCTTAGCCAATAAAATTGATTCATGGAGGATAATTCAAATGACAACTATTACAAAAATAAAAAGGGCCGTGGCGTTCGTGTTTGCAGCCCTGCTTTTAGTCGGCTGTTTCGGATGCTCGCTGTTCTTAATGGAGCATAAGATAACCGAGGATGGATTTTCAATTACCGTTGACGAAGACTTATATAAGTCCGAATACGTCAGTTTTACTTATTATTACGAAAGCCAGAAGGTGCGTATAGGAGTGCTAAAGGAGGAGTTCGATATCCTTAAGAGCATCGGCCTGGATGGGAATACCACTCTGGATGAATATGCTGAAGTGATAGCCAGCGGCTCAGAAGCCGACAACGAGTCGGGAATCCAAAGCTACGAAAACGGCAAATACCTGTATATCACGTATGAGGCGACAGTTAACGGAAAGACCTATTTCTACGTTTCAACAATGCATAAAGGCCCCGACGCCTTTTGGTTGTGCACCTTTGCTTGTGACGTAAATAACAAGGAGCTTTATGAAAACAGGTTCCTGAGCTGGGCGGGCACAATCGAACTTTAAGGCGTTTGCCGTCCGGCGGGCCTTCAACAGCTGAAATTGGCGAGCGCCTTGAGCGCCTGCCTACTTCCTTGCGGGAGCCCCTTAAAACTGGCTCTGGCATAGGCGTCTTGGCCCTCTGAAAAAACGCAATAATGACGCTTTTTAACGGCTTAATGCCCTTTAAAGGCGTCATTTTCATATCCAGAGCCAAGCCTTGCAAAGGCGAGCCGCTATTTTTATTTCAACGCTTGCCCAGCCCGCCGTGCCGGAGGGTTTTTAGGGAGGGCGTCATTTACCCACGCAGAACCTTGAGAATATCCTGTCAATTACCGCGGCGTCCGGCTCGCTGCCGGTTATGGATCTCAGCTCATGAAGCGCCAGGCGTATATCCGTGGCCGCGCATTCCGCGTCAGGCGCTTTCACCGCCGATTCAAGGAACCTGCCGGCCGCGCGCACCGCCTGAATATGCCGCTGATTGGTTATGCACGCGCTTTCCATATCCGGAGCCAAAAGCCCGGCGATCATGGCCTTAAGCCCGCTTAGGCCCGCCCCGCTGTCCGCGCTTACGGAGCACACGTTAAGGCCGGTGCGCCGCGCCAGGCCGTCCGCGCTGATAAGCTGCGGGAGATCCGACTTGCACAGCACCGCCAGCCTGGCAAGCTCCGATGTCTTTTGTATCAGCGCGTCGTCGGCTTTGCTCCAGTCCTCCGCACCGTCGAAGGCAAGCAATACGAGGTCGGCCCCCCTTATCGCGTTCCACGCCCTTTCAATGCCTATCAGCTCTACGGGGTCGTCAGCCTCATGCAGCCCGGCAGTATCCATAAGCCTGATCAAAACGCCGTTTATAACGCACTGTTCCTCGATCAGGTCGCGCGTGGTGCCGGCATATGGGGTAACTATCGCCCGCGAGTTCCCAATAAGCGCGTTTAAAAGCGACGACTTGCCGGCGTTGGGCTTTCCCGCAATAACGACCAGGGCGCCTTCCCTGAGCACATGCGAGCGCAGGCCCGTTTTCTCAAGTTCGTTCAGGATATCCCTGGCCTGGAAAAGCGCTGTTGGCGCGTCCCGCATATCCCCGCCGTCGAGTTCATCGGCGTAATCCAGCCGCGCGTCAATCTCCGCAAGCGCGTCGAGCATCAGCTCCTCGGCCGTGGCCACGCGCCGGCTGAGCGCGCCTTCAAGCTGGCAAAGCGCTGCTTGGGCGGCCCTTTGGGAGGATGAGCTTATAACGTCCATCACCGCCTCGGCCTGCGTAAGATCCAGCTTGCCGTTCATAAACGCGCGCTTTGTAAACTCGCCGGGCTCGGCGGGGCGCGCGCCATGGCACGACAGCGCTTCCATCACTGAAGCTGCCACCGCCATGCTGCCGTGAATAAAAAATTCCGCCATATCTTCCCCCGTATAGCTCTTAGGCGCCTCATAGATGACGCCCATGGCCTGGTCGAGGATATTTCCACTGTGTACGATGCGTCCGGGCGAAATGTGCCTGTGCTTGGCCCTGCCGGTAAAAACGGCCTTATATATCTTTATGCTGTCAAACCCGCTCAGGCGCACAATGGCTATCGCTCCGCCGGCCGGTGCGGACAGGGCATAGATGGTGTCGTTCATAGGAAATCCCCCTTTGCTTTGTTTTATTGCCTGGCCAATGGGACAGCCAATTTCAAAAAACGCGATTTTGGCATCGTCCGCTTACGCCTACCGGTGAGCCGCTGGCGCCCGCGCGGTTGTGCGCTTATAGGCGCGCTCAGGGTTTGCGCCGCCTGTGCGGCCTTTGGCATGGCGCTAGGACTGTTCCGCGCGCGTTCTTCTCCATGGGCAGGCTATACGCATTTTCCTTGTATAAAACGTTAAACGCTAATCCTCCAGATAGGGAAGTATAGCCCTGTATGCCTCAGTAAGCCCGTCAAGTCCTACCCTGCGGTTCGCCGCGCTTGGGGATGGCAGGCAAACGCACTCCCCGCCGGTAAGCCGCCTGTACAGGCGCGCGGCGGTTATGCCGGTGCAAAAAACCTTTTTTATGCCGGCGAGCGCGAATATGGCTGAAAAATCGTTGGCCACTGGATTTTTAATAGACGAGTCCGCAGCACCCGTAATATCGCAGCGGGAAAGCACATCCCACATGGCTATACGGTGATAGAGCAGATACTCCCTTCTTTCATCGGGGGCTGGGACCGGCGTGCCCAGCGCCGAGGCCAGCGCCTTAAAGAAGCGGTTTTGAGGATGCCCGTAATAAAACCCCGCCTCCCTGGACTTTGGCGAGGGCATGGTGCCCAGAATGAGTATTCGAGAGCGTGCGTCATATACGGGAGGTATTTCGTGTATAATCGTTTCCATGTGCTGATTATATCCCAATCGCCTTGATTTAGGGAGCTTTAATTACTTTAAGGCCGTCTTCTATGGGCTTAAGGCATTAACATGCGCGTTTGAACGCTTTAGGCGAGCGCCGACGCTGTAACCCGCTTTAAGCGCAAGCGCCGGCATGCCGCGCGAATCGGCCTGGGCGTCCACGCAGGCGCTTCTTAACCTGTCCTGATCGACGGCCACGCCCATATCCGCCAGCACCCGCTTTACAATCCCGCGGTACTCGTCCAGCGAAAGGCACGGGAGCTCTATACGCATGTCGTAGACGCCCGACCGCTCAGGCGCGCATTTGGACGAATCCAGCGTCATGCAGAGCATGACGTTGGGCGGCGCGGCGATTCGCGCGGCAAAGTCGGGCGCCGCCGCCTCAGGGGTTTCGGGTCCGTCGTAGAGCACCATAAACCTGAGCGGCTGATCCATCAGCGTATGCAATACGTTTTTGTTAAACGCCGCCTCCTCGCCCCTGCCCACGGCAATCAACCTGAGCTCGGGCAGCTCGTTTGCCACCGCAAGGGCGGCCCGCGTTTTGCCAGAACCCGGGGCGCCCAGTATCAGCATATTTTTCCACGGCTCCCCGCGCATAAACCTTATTGTATTTTGCAGCATCCTTGAATGCTGGTTTTCAAAATAGGGCTCCATCGTGGTGATTTCGGGAATGGGCAGAAGCGCTCCGCCCCGCGCTGTGAAAAAGCGGGCCTTAAGGAACGCGCCGCTTCCATACGACGCGTGAAAGCTCCATAGATCCTCTATAAGCTGCCGCCAGTCCGAGCTGTCCGTAAGCCTGTGGTATATCTCCTCAAGCGCCTCGTCGGACACGCACGCGTCGCGCAGCCCCGGGGCGCCGTAATTCCATGACAGCCAGTCCGCCTCGAGCGGCAGCAGCGTAAGGCGCTCAAGCACGGCGGCCTGCTCATCCTTAATAGCTGTAATCGTGGCGGGCCTGACCGCGGCGCCGCCCCATGCCGCGCTTGCCATGGCTGAGGTCTGGTCGCGCACGCGCTTTGGCTTCGCCTTTAGGTCCCTAAAGCGCTCGTGCGTCCAGCGCAGTACGGTTTCGCTGTCAAGGGTGCTGAGCAGCTGAAGTATATTCAGCTCCCCCCGCATGGCGTGATATACCGCCTCGTCCATTTCCCCGCGCGCCGCCATTATGGAAAATGGGTGGGCGCCGAACATAAGGCTGTCCAGAATGCAGTCCTTAAACAGGTCGCCCGTTACTCTGCGCGCGCCGGAATCCAGCATGGCGCGCGTCATGGAATGGTACGCGTGGGCGGCGCCGGACGCATCCCCGTTTCTAACCGTATCCGCAAACCGCGCCAAGTATTTCATTGGCCTGTCCCTAAGCATGTGGCGCATGACCACAAGGCGCGACAGCAGGGTATCCAGCGTGTCAAGCCCCTCCTGGACAGTGCATTCCTTCATATCCCTCATTTACGAAATCCGGCCTCCTTTTAATGCTTTGTTTTTAATGCCGCCGCCCGCTGCGCAGGCTTTCAAAACTGTTAAACGGCGCGTTTGTAATCCCTTAAAACTGCCGCGCGTACTGACGGCGAAAATCATTTGTCCGAATTTCCGGTTCTCAGAAGCTTTAGTACCGCTTCTTCCGATTCCAGGTCATAATCGCCCCAGATCCCGTTGCGGTGGTATACTACGCCGCTCTCTGAGTTGCGCTCAATATATTTTAAAAAGTTATCCATGCCGTCCTCTTTGATGCAGGTTATAAACGCGCGAAGCTTTACCCTGCCCACAGAAAGCATGTCCTTTCCGCAGGGTGCGCCGCTGCATTCCCAGCAGCCGTTAATGCCCTTTGACGTACAGCAGTCGTATTGATAGCAGCCGTTGGGAGCTCCCCTCTTGCCGCAGTGGTCGTTTGCCCGGCAGCCGCGGGCTTTACCTGGCTGGCACAGGGCGCAGAGAAGGCCGCAGTATGCCACCGAATCCGGGGTTAAAGAATTACTCATGGCGACGTCCTCGCTTCATCGTATTGTTATAACGAGTATAACACACCCTTGCAATGTACGCGCCGTATCCTTAGGCGAAAGCGGCCCGCGTGCGGTATGCCCTGTACCCGTTTCCCGATTTATGGTAAATCGCCATATAATTTCACAATCGCAATGAAGTTTAAGCGCGCCAAACTGGCTATACTACCTATATATTAGGATAGCATAGGCGCGCTCGGGTAGCAATTAACAAATTAGCGGTTATATCCGTGTTTTTGGCGCAAAAACGGATGGATTGAAAGCGGCTGGGCTGCGGGGAAGGCGGCCTGGATAGGTTATTTTGTCGATTGCCCTATTGTTTTGCCGGTGGTATACTTTGTTTATATGCGGTTTACTGCAAGCCAAAACAAATTTTGGGTCTCCGGCATATAGTGTATGGATGGCGCATAGATTTGATAGTTTGACTTAAGGGGTATTTAGAGTGAAGAAAAAAATTCTGTTGACCGGAGGCGGCAGCGCCGGTCATGTCATGCCCAACATGGCGCTATTGCCCGGGCTGATAGACGCGGGTTTTGAAATACACTATATTGGCACTGCCGACGGTATCGAACGGGAGCTCATGGAGGATTGTGATAACGTGATATACCACGTCATCTCATCCGGCAAGCTAAGGCGCTATTTCTCATGGCGGAATTTTATCGATCCATTCAAGGTAATAAAGGGCGTATTTCAATCAAAACGAATAATTAAAGAGATTAGGCCCACGGTCGTGTTTTCAAAGGGCGGGTTCGTTTCAGTGCCGGTGGTTATCGCGGCGCATAACAAGGCGCCCGTAATAGCCCACGAATCCGATTATACGCCCGGCCTTGCCAACCGTATAAGCGCGAAGTTTGCCGACAGGGTGTGCGTATCGTTTGAAGATACCCTGCAGTTTGTAGGCGACAAGGGCGTGTACACCGGTTCGCCCATCAGGCCCGAGCTGCTTCATGGCGATCAGGCGGAGGGCAGGCGCTTTCTAGGCTTTTCCGATTCAAAGCCGGTGCTTCTCGTAATGGGCGGCAGCCTGGGCGCCGCCGCGATAAACGAGGCGCTAATCGGCGCGCTGCCTAAGCTGCTTCCGGTTTTCAATATCGTGCACCTCTGCGGCAGGGGTAAATGCAACCCGAGCGTCGCCTATGACGGCTATGTTCAGCGGGAGTTCATTGGCGGCGAGATGAAGGATGTGTTCGCCTGCACCGAACTTGTAATATCACGGGCTGGGGCTAACGCGGTATTCGAGCTTCTTGCGCTTAAAAAGCCAGCGGTGTTCATCCCTCTGCCCAGGTCGGCAAGCCGCGGGGATCAGATCCTCAACGCCGCGTATTCCGAGCGCAAGGGTTACGCCATGGTGGTGGAGCAGGAGCGCCTTACGGCCGACACCCTTGTAACCGCCGTTACCGCCCTGTACGCCAACCGCGACAAGTTCAGGGACGCCATAGCCAAGGATCCCGCGTCAAACGGCACGGAAAGGGTTATGGAAATAATCCTTAGCGCTTCCGAAGATAAATGATCCGAAAGGCGTGATTTTGGCCGCGCATGTCGCCCAAAATCACGAATTTAATTGCCTCCGGCGGCTTAGAACCTTTTTTGCAAAAAAGGTTCTAAGAACTCCAAAAAATGCAAAGAAAATAACATAGGTTTGAGACTATCGCCCCAAATCTTATAATCCATCAAAAATCAGCGGCATGTACGGTGATTTTTGATACCTTGAGAGCGAAAGCCAGCTTGACAGTTGCTTGCAACCAAAAGCTGGCTTTCGCGGGTTAAACTCGCGTTGCGCTGATCAAACGCGACGCGAATCGCCTATGGCGATTTTGCCTCCGGCGGCTTAGAACCTTTTACCGCCATAGGCGGTTCAAAAAACGGATAGCTCCGTTTTTTGAGTTTTTCCGCACGCGTTCGCTCACCGCTCATGCGTACGCAAGGTGTGATTTTGGCCGCGCATGTCGGCTGTGCAATAAACGCGCCTCCGGCGGCTTAGAACCTTTTTTGCAAAAAAGGTTCTAAGAACTCCAAAAAATGCAGAGGGATAATATAGACTTAGGAGCATCATCCAAAAAG
>DBFNRV010000075.1:0-3291 GCA_048421225.1 Christensenellales bacterium
ACCATGCGCCATGGCCCAAAGCACGCCCCTTTTTCAGCCGCCAGATGTCCTTATTAGTATAGCATGGAACCCCGGCGCTAGAAAAGGATTTTGCGGGGGCAAAATAATTTATGCTTGCAAAGTTCCAAAATTCATGTATAATATTACTTGCGCAAGGGGTTATAGCTCAGCTGGTCAGAGCGCTACGTTGACATCGTAGAGGTCGTTGGTTCGATTCCAACTAATCCCACCATTAATCCTGCGGTGTGCGTCACGTTTTATGTTATAAACCGACGCAATAACCATGGGAGCGCTCGTTGGATAATACCGATGTAGCCGCGGTCAATCGAGCCTTGTGCCGAGCGGCAAGCAAAAGATATTCACAGCGCACCCCCCTGCCTGAGGGCGGGTGTTATAGTAAGGCGGACGGCACCACGGGATTTTTTAAATACATTGCGGAATTGTGTAATGGTAGCACCTACGACTCTGACTCGTATTGTCTAGGTTCGAATCCTAGTTCCGCAGCCATGTCGGAATCCCCTTTAGCAAAGCTATAGGGGATTGTTAATATTTTTTGTGAACAGCAACAACATGGTACTTATATGCCATTGCCCTCCAATTTGGCGCTGTATCTCAATCCCTTTATCAAAAGATAACGGATCGTCTTAGCTTAAGGGTTAGTTTTTATGGGACTGTTCTATTAAAATTGCGGCTTAATTTTGAGGTGCTAATGCCATTTTTAGCAAAATCGTATAAAGCAGATTTAGCCATCACAATCAGAGTTATAAAGGTCTCCTGCAAAATCGACTGTTTGCGTTGAATGAAACAGCCTAAAATCAACGTTTCCTTGCTGAAATGTCTCATGTATTTGAGAGAAACGGTTGTTATAAACATTATATAAATCGTTTATTGCCGTAACGTGGAGAGCAGCTATGCCTTTGTCAAAGTTTCCTTTTGTATCTGTTTTCAGCCTTTAAACCAAAATATTTAAAGCCGCCGCCTATGCCCCAAGTTTCTCAATAATACAGATTTCCGTCAATTTTAGCAGGTGTCCATTCATGAAATATTTAGGGCCTTCCCCGCTGACTGATATGCTTTTTAATGCCCTCCTTTATATAAAAAAAGCTTAATGCTTCGATAAAGGCGATACATATTTTAATTGAGTTGGCAATCTGCCATTATAGTTAAAAAACCTTGTGCTGTTTCATTATATGTAAACTAACCCGTCGACTGGGCAAGATCTTGATCTTGCCCAGTTTTATTGCTTAGTCCGGACGTAACGATTTAATCTGCTAAGAGCAAATATCATCATATAAAGCTTGAAGGAGTTTATTGTGATACTCTTCATCAAGTATTATCCTATTTAAAGATGCTACGATATTTGGGTCATTAATCCACGATGCCTGCCTTCTATAATTATCTATTGTCTTTTTTTCTCCGCTGATAGCATATCTGATCATAGACGCTATTTCTCTTGGGTATTCGTTATACCCTGGATTCCAATATATGTTGCCTCTGTTGGTGCATCGCCAAAGCCTTGGGTCTGCTCCCAGCAAGGCGGCAAGCTGACCAAATATATTTAAATGACGCATCTCGACAATACTTATCCTGTGAAAGAGGTCTGCCGCATCTGGATAACTATCGGTAATTGCAATACTATTATAGATATAGAGACTTATTGCAGACATTTCCGAAATACAGCTTCCCACGTTAAATAACATAGCTTTTGCATATGACGGATTTGGCCCGCAAACCTGGACAGGCGGGTATGGCTCTGCAACCGAGCATTTTATACTGTTATCCATTCTATCGCTCCTTACATATTAATTTATATAGCATATGACGTAATGAAGTATATTTATGAGCTAAACACTTAACTTATCGTAAACGATAAACTGAATATATCAGGGCCATCCTTTAAAAATAATGACCCGGTGGCACGAAATTTGGTTTCAAAACACAAAGTAATATTATCATTATAATATTACGTATGTTTTTTGCTAACTTTTTTGTAAACCAGTATGCCGGCTATACTTATTGCAATCGTTATTGCAAAAACCCATATTGCTAGGCTATAATTCTCAAGTCCCAACGCATCTCCCCCAAAGGTAGAGGTCACCACCGAAGGTATGCGCGCGGTACCAGTGATTAGCAACCACGTGCCTAACTTCATCGGGGTAATCCCAATAAAATAGGTCATAACATCCTTTGGAGTTCCTGGAATTAAAAATAGTATGAAAGTAAGTAGATTTAGCTTTTTTGAATCCCGTATAAAGCTGATTTTTTCTATCTTATCACGCGAAAAAAACGCATATACCACCTTGGCCCCTAAACGGCGCACCAGTATAAATACAAGCGCGCTTCCTGCCAGCGCTCCCAACAAGCAAAGCCCGGTTCCTTCCCAAACGCCAAAGGCGTACCCTGCGCCAATTTCAAGCGGCTCCCCCGGAATTATTGCAACAATAATCTGAAGGGTCATCATCCCCACAAATGCAATACGGCCCCAAACACCGCTTTCATTAACCCAGTTTCTAAACTGTTCCGGCTCGGATACAAACTCAATAAGCTGTTTTCCAACTGTAAAAAACAGAGTGAGCATCAGTGCGATAAACACAATTATTGATATTATGCTTACTACCCTCTTAATACGCGGATTCTCACTCGGCTTTTCCTGCTTATAGGTATTTCTATTTTTATAATTTCCCATTGCTATCCTTTCGCTTAACGGCCGCCCTGTTTACGCGGGAGGGGTTGAATTAGCACTTATCTATACAAAAGCGGATAGCCCCTGGTTTGTAAGCTTTATTACCATTTCCGCCATATTGCATACAGGTACCTCCAAACCGCTTTTTAGCCATCTTTGTATAATTCCAATGCTGCCGTTTATTGTAAAGGTATACAGGTATTCCGCCGTATCAGGATCTACTGACCGCCTCTCCGTCCACTCTTTAATACACTGACTTTGAACTATCATCATGACTTCCTTTTGAAAGTCTATATTTCCATTCTCGCCCAAAAGCGTTTTGCACAATTCCCCGTTTCCAGCTATGTACTGAAAAATTCTGTTCATTAGCTGCAAAGACTCTGATTCGTTTGCGTCAAAGCTATAGCTGTTGAGATACTCTCTTATTTCCCCCAATACCTCCTGCTCCATTTGGCGCATGAGGTCATATTGGTCCTGATAGTGGGAATAAAAAGTACTCCTGTTTATATCAGCTCTTTCGCATATCTCCTTGATCGATATATTTGAAATCCTCTTCTCCTTTAAAAGCTCAATCAGACTTTCTTTTAAAACCATACGTGTGTATCGTG
>DBFNRV010000076.1:0-14837 GCA_048421225.1 Christensenellales bacterium
AGGAAGAAAAAAAGCGTAGATTGCAGGAATTGAATAGAGCCGTCGCCGAGGGCCTATATTCCAACAACAGCAAGTATATAGGGAGGGTTGAAGATGTTCTTGTGGAAGGCAGCGACGCAAGATCTGACGCCACATATATGCATGGAAAACTTACCAATTTTAAGACGGTTTATTTCACTGGAAGCGAGACGCTAATTGGGCAGATAGTCCGTGTACGCATCGACGGCGTGGTGCATAACTCTCTTTCGGGAACAATGGTATAATTATGGGAGAAAGCATTAATATGGATAAACTTACGCCACTGATGCAGCAGTATATGGAACTTAAGGAGAAATACAACGACTGCATACTAATGTTCCGGCTTGGCGATTTTTATGAGATGTTCTTTGAAGACGCGGTTAAGTCTTCGCGTGAACTGGAGATCGTATTAACTGGAAGGGATTGCGGGCTGAAAGAGCGCGCTCCAATGTGTGGAATCCCACACCACTCTGTGGATGGTTATATAAATAAACTTGTAAATAAGGGATATAAGGTTGCAATATGCGAACAGCTGACCGACCCGAAGAAATCAAAGGGGCTTGTTGTTCGTGATGTTGTTCGTGTTATTACTCCTGGCACTATTATAGAGGAAACGATGCTGGATGATAAACAGAACAATTATATCGCATCGCTATATATATCTGACGACATGGCCGGTCTGGCTTATTCCGATGTATCTACCGGAGGGTTTTGGGCCACAGAGTTCGGGCTTTCAACCGATTCGGTTCTTATTGATGAGCTGGCACGCATAAAACCAAGGGAGTTGATAATAAACGAATCCGAATCCGAGAGGTTTCCCAATTTAAAGGGAATTTACTATACACAGACATATTCAAACAGGGAATATGCCAATAACAGGGCCTATGAGCGGCTCTTAGGACACTTTAAGGTGCTGACGCTAAAGGGCTTTGGGTTTGAATCAAACAGTCATTTGGGAATAAACGCGTCGGGCGCATTATTAAGCTATCTGGAGGAGACTCAGAAAAACGCGCTTAGGCATATTAGAAAGCTATCTCCCTATAGCTGCGATGGATATATGCAGCTAGATGCATCCACCCGCATGAACCTGGAGCTTACCAGGCCGATTCGGCACGACGCTGGCAAAAAGAGCACCTTATTAAACCAGCTTGATAACACAAAGACCGCGATGGGAGCACGCCTGCTGCGCGTTTGGGTAGATCAACCCTTGAATGAGGCTGAAAGAATAGAGCGAAGGCTTGACGCTATTGATGAATTGTTTGGACAGGTAATGCTAAAAAATGCTGTTACGGAAGCTCTCAGCGGGATATATGATATTGAACGCTTGTGCAGTAAAATAGCGTATGGCACCGTAAGTCCCAGGGATTGCCTTGCGCTTAAAACGTCGCTGGAGAAACTTCCACCATTAAGCGACCTCCTTGTTGCTCTAAAGTCTCCGGCTTTTACCGTGATTTCAGATAGCTTTGATGCAATGCCGGATATATGCGAACTGCTAAAAAACGCTATTTCAGATGCACCGCCTATAGGAGTACGTGAAGGCGGTATAATACGCAAGGGTTATAACGCTGATGTAGATAAATTTAGGGAAGCGTCTTCAAACGCCAAGATTTGGCTGGCCAAGATGGAAGCGAACGAGCGGGAAAGAACGGGTATCAAAAATCTGCGAATAAAGTACAATAAAATTTTTGGTTATTATATTGAGGTAACAAAATCATACCAGCATCTTGTACCATATGAATATGAACGGCGTCAAACACTCGCAAACGCGGAGCGCTATACAACCCCAGATTTAAAGCGTTTAGAGGAGGCTATTTTAGGCGCCGAAGAGAAATGCATTGAGCTAGAGTATAACCTTTTTTGTGAAATAAGGTCTGTGCTTACCGACTGTTTGCCAAGGCTTCAGGAAACAGCGTCAAAGATTGCTGAAGTAGACGCCTACCAGTCTATGGCCCAACTTGCTTCGGCAAACGGATACTGCCGTCCCGCCATAAATGAAAACGGAACTATACAAATAACCGATGGCCGTCATCCAGTAGTTGAACGCGGAATGCGGGATGGGTTTGTACCCAATATGACAGTTATGGACGGAGAGGATAACAGGCTTCTTATAATTACCGGTCCCAATATGGCTGGAAAGAGTACCTATATGCGCCAGGTTGCGCTTATAGTCCTGATGGCTCATATAGGTTCCTTCGTACCTGCGCGAACCGCCGACATATGTATTGTTGACAGAATATTTACCCGCGTAGGAGCCTCTGACAACCTATCCTCGGGGCAGAGCACGTTTATGGTTGAAATGAGTGAGATGGCAAATATACTGAATAACGCAACAAAAAACAGTTTGCTTATACTCGATGAGATCGGCCGTGGAACCAGTACATATGACGGGCTGAGCATAGCATGGGCGGTGCTAGAGCGAATCGCCGACAAGGAAAAGTGTGGGGCAAAGGCGTTATTCGCAACACATTATCATGAGTTAACCGAACTTGAGGACAAGCTCCCAGGTGTAAAAAACTATAGAGTTTCCGTAAGGGAGATAGGGGAGGAGATAATATTTCTTCATAAAATTGTGCGCGGAAGCGCGGACAAGAGCTTTGGTATACAGGTCGCAAAGCTTGCCGGACTGCCTAATGGAGTTATTAGCAGGGCAGGCGAAATTTTGTCTGAATTGGAAGCTTCTGATATAAGCAGAACGGACGCTGAAGAGGTGCCTAATAAATTAGAGGCGCATAATAAGACAGAAAAAAATACAAACGAGGTGATCGATAGGCTTTTGCAGCTGGATACCAACGCGCTAACCCCTATTGAGGCCTTGTTTACTCTAAATGAGCTTTGCGCTAAAGCGAAGGGTGAAAAACAATGAAGCAGATAAGGATACTAGAAACCAATGTAGCCAACCAGATAGCTGCCGGCGAGGTTATTGAGCGACCGGCTTCAGTTATAAAGGAATTAGCTGAAAACTCGCTTGACGCAGGCAGTACGTCAATAACCATAGAGATACAAGGCGGCGGTATTGAATACATGCGGGTTACAGACAATGGCGGCGGCGTATCCTATGACGACGCGACCGTTGCCTTCGAACGCCATGCTACGAGCAAGTTGGCTACAGCCGAGGATCTGACGCATATAGAAACGCTTGGTTTCAGAGGCGAAGCGCTTGCGTCGATAGCCGCCGTCAGCAAGATAACCATGAAAACACAAACTGAGGACAGCGGAGCTGGGGCCCAGGTCGTTATTGAGGGAGGGAAGCTACTTGACCACTCACAATGTGGCTGCCCAAACGGAACCAGCATTGAGGTGAAGAATCTGTTTTACAACGTTCCCGCCAGGCTGAAGTTTCTTAAAAGCACCCGCAGCGAATCAGGGTATGTCGCGGATTATGTGGCAAGGCTTATTATGGCCAGACCGGATGTCTCATTTAAGTTGGTACAGGACTCAAGGATCCTTTATCACAGCGCTGGGGATAACAACTTAAAAAATGCGATATATACCGTATACGGAGCGGCTATAATACCAAACTTGCATGAAGTTCGATTTGACGACGGGTATATGTTTATTACTGGATTCGTGGGCGATGAATCGGTTTCACAAAGCAACCGCAACAGGCAATCCCTCTATATAAACAACAGATACATAAAATCAGCCAAACTTTCCTTTGCGGTTCAGCGGGCATTCGACACCAGAATTATGCGGGGACGCTTTCCCTTTGCTGTATTAAAGATACAGATGTCAAGCAGGGATATAGACGTTAATGTTCACCCAAACAAACTGGATGTTCGTTTTAAAGATGAGACTAGGGTTACTGGATCAATGGTTAGGGCTGTTATGGCTGCTATAAGCGGAAAGCGCAATATTGATTCCATAGCCGGTCAAGCTGATATAACAAACACAGTGGACAGGATGGAGCAGGAGACGTCTAAACCAATATGGCCCATTATAGATACTATTGAAAACGTTGAACGTTATACACATAATCATAATAAGGAAACATCAAAGAATAATGATGAGGCAATATGGACCCCTGCGCTGAGTGACACGCCTTATTCGGGCGTCAGGCCGGTAAACGGAAGGATCAAGCTAAGGGATGGGCAGGGGAGACCTGATGTTAATGATTTGACGGTTATGCCAAAATCTGCTTCAGTCACCGGAGAAATTGATCAGGAACAGGAGGCTGGGCAAATCACCAAAAATTCGTCCATACCGCCTGCCACAGAGGTTGCTCCTTCTTCTGAAAAAGCTAACCCCTCGTTAACGATTAGGCAGGAAAAAATCGACCTCGATATAAGCCGTTTTAAGGTGCTTGATTGCGCTTTTAACGCTTATTGGATCGTGGAGCAGGACAACGATCTTTATCTTATAGACCAGCATGCGGCGCACGAAAGGAGGTTGTACGAGGAGCTTATATCGGATAAACTCAGATTGCAGTCCCAAATTTTGCTTACTCCGCAGATTATAAAGTTTGCTCCGCGTGAATTCGATGCCATCATAGAAAATTTGGAGGATCTTACGGCGATGGGTTTCGATATTGAGGAATTCGGGGCATTTACAGTGAGCGTTCGAGCGGTACCATATATGTTCGACGGTCCTCAATCGGTAGACTTTCTAAAGGAGGCGGCTGATATATTTATTAACCAATCCAAAGCTACCGCCGCTGACCTAAAGCGTTCGGCAATAATCCAACTTTCCTGCAAGCACGCGATAAAGGCCGGACAATACATCGATAGGAGTGAAATATTAGGACTTTTATCCTATTTTGCTAAGGATGGGGCCCCGCTTACATGCCCGCACGGCCGGCCGGTTATCGTACGATTAAGCAAACGTGAGATTGAGAAGATGTTCAAGAGGGTTCTATGAATATGGACAACAGAGCGCTTCCAATGATAATTGGGCCTACGGCAAGCGGAAAGACGGCGCTGTCAGTTGCTGTTGCAAATAAGCTGGACGCTGAAATAGTTTCGGCCGATTCAATACAGGTATACAAGGGCTTGGATATTGGGTCCGCAAAGCCTAATGAAAAGGAGCGTTTAGCCGTAAGGCACCATTTGATAGACGCCATAGATATAACCGACGCTGAGTTCAGCGTTGCTGGCTTCAGGCGCATGGCCGATTTGTGTATTGAGGATATACGCTCCAGGGGCAAAATTCCTCTTATAGTTGGTGGCACGGGACTTTACATAAATGCTCTGACATACCCCCTTAACTTTACCAAGACGGGTGCTGATAAGCAGCTGAGGGAAGACCTGCATAGACAGGAGGAGGCTAACCCTGGCATACTCTATGAAACCTTGAGGGAAGTAGATCCGCGATCATTTGAACGCCTTCATAAGAACGATCAAAAGCGGATTATACGTGCCTTGGAGGTATACTATAAGACTGGAAGGGCGTTGTCGGATTATGGAAATGACTTTTCTAACAGCAATGGTTTAGAGTGCATATATTCACCCATCATTGTGGGTCTTACTATGCCAAGAGAGCTATTATACCAGCGAATCAACGCTAGGGTTGATGAAATGCTCAATAGTGGCCTGGTTGAGGAGGTAAAGGCTCTCTTAGGTTATGAAAGGTCTTTACCCGCATTGCAGGGTTTAGGATATAAGCAAATATTGGCCTATCTTCATGGCGAATGCAGCCTTGCTGATGCCGTGGAGGATATTAAACGTAATACGCGCCGTTTTGCCAAGCGTCAAATAACCTGGTTTAAGCGGGACAAGCGCATATTTTGGTTTGATATCACCGAATACGAATCCAATGAAATCCTTGCTGAGTCGGTTATGGAATTATTACAGAGTAAATTATATATGGAGGAGGGTTAATATGACACTAAATCCTTCAGGACTGCAAGACGCGGTGCTTTACACCATCTTAAAGGAAAAAATATCTGTGGAGGTATTTATAACAAACGGTTATCATATAGCAAATGCAAAAATCGTAGGCTTTGATAGTTACTGCATGTTAATTGAAACGGGTTCCGCCCAGACACTGATATATAAGCATGCGATTTCAAGCATAGTTCCATCTAAACGGATTGATATAAACCTAAAACACTCAGGGGATAAAAAACAGCATGAATAAAAAAATTGAGATGGCCGTATATTCACGGCTGGGTATAAGCTCCGGCGCATACGAAACCGTAAGTAGGGCCGAGGAAGCGTTGGTTACGGTGTTTAAAAATATATCCGATGTGGAATTCAGCAATCAAGCCCGGGTTTTATATGCCTTTCAACAGGAAAACATAAGCGCCAGGCATTTTAGCCCATCCTACGGCTATGGCTATGATGATATAGGGCGTGATGCGCTCGATCGTGTTTTTGCACGCTCGTTTAACTGTGAGGATGCAATCGTTAGGCCATATTTTGTATCCGGCACGCATGCTATATTTACGGCGCTTTGCGGCCTGCTAAGGCAAGACGATACGATACTTTCAGTTACCGGAAGGCCATATGACACTCTGGAAGATGCTATAGGGGTTGGAGATGGGGACATACCAAGTTCTTTAAAGCATTTGGGGGTGCGCTATAAACAGATAGAGCTTGATAATAATGGCTCAATAGATACCCGCATGCTTTTAAATTCGTTGGACAGTTCCGTTAAAGTAGTATATGTTCAGAGATCACGAGGATACGCATGGCGCAATTCGATTATGCCACATGACATGAAGGCGCCTTTTAGCGCAATTAAATCTGCGATTCCTAATGCGGCTATCGTTGTTGATAACTGCTATGGAGAATTCACATGTATAAACGAACCTTCAGACTATGGAGCGGACATTCTAATAGGATCGCTTATAAAAAACCCTGGCGGCGGCATCGCGCCTACCGGCGGCTATATCGCTGGCAAAAAGGAACTAATTGACCTAATAGCGAACAGGGTTACCGTTCCTGGAATTGGCAGGGAAGTAGGGTCTTATGCTGCATCCTATATTCCATTCTACCAGGGGTTGTTTATGGCTCCTCATATTACTGCCCAGGCGTTAAAAACGGCGGTCCTGTTTGCACGTATCTTCGAAGAGCTCGGCATGATAACAATGCCCTCAAGCAATGCAAAACGATCGGACATCGTTCAGGCATTGAGATTTGAAAAGGAAGGGGACCTAATCGCATTTTGCAGAAGCATACAGAAGGCTTCCCCAGTAGACGGCTTTGTCGTGCCGGAACCTTGGGATATGCCCGGCTATAGCCACCAGGTTATTATGGCGGCCGGCGCATTTATTCAGGGAGCGTCGATAGAACTAAGCGCTGATGCGCCTATAAAGCAACCTTATATAGCTTATCTTCAGGGTGGATTAACCTATGCTCACGGCAGGATTGGAGCCATGATGGCCTTGGACGCATTAAGAAAAATTTGATGTCTTATGTATGATTGGATTAATAACGTCGTATCAGGCCTATCACCTTCCCGATGATTTCAACATCATCGTATGGCGCATATATTGGGTCCATGTTTGAGTTTTCAGGCTGAAGGCGAACGCTATCCTTTTCATAGTATACCCGCTTAACAGTAGCGGTATCGCCGCCTACCCTGGCGACAACTATATCCCCGTTTTCCGAGCCAATAGCATTATGCACTACTATTAAATCTCCATTGAGGATACCGATGTCAATCATACTTTCGCCTTCTACCTTTAACATAAACACTTCGGTTTCACTTGCCCCATGAAGCAGCGAGCTAGGAAGCGTAAACGTTTCCTGAATGTTGTCATATGCGAGTATGGGCTGTCCCGCCGCAACATTCCCTATGAGATGGGTTAACACACCATGGGCCCCTTCAGGCCGCATTATTGTAATCGATCTCTGCTTCATAGGTTCCATGCTTATCAGGCCGCGTTTCTGAAGTTCCTTTAAATGCAAGTGAACTGTGGATGTGGATTTTAAAGAAACGGCTTCAGCAATCTCTCTTACCGTTGGCGGTATAGAGTGTTTGTCAAAATATAGCTTGATGAATTCATATATTTCTTTCTGACGTTTGCCTAGATTGTCCATTTCCATGGTTTTGCCTCCAATTTTGGTGGTATAATGTAGATATGAACATTATACCATCATCCTTGATTAGATGCAAACAAAAACAAACATTTGTTTGCATAAGTTCAAATGCGGAGGGCTGCAAATGAAAAAGCTTTGTATACTAAGCGGAGTTGACGCATGTACCAACTGTGGCAAATGCCGGATATGTGATTTGGATCCTCATAAGATTTGTGACAACTGTTGCAAATGTATTGATGCCGAAAGCGGCGATTACAGGACATTAAGTGTATCCGAGTATTATTCGAGCAAAACTGATAAAAATGTACCGTATGGCGCCAGGAAGCTTAAGCGGGGATATGGTGGCAATAAAAAAAGGATTGACGCTAATAAGCGGGAATAGGTTTTATATATGAAAAAGGTATCAATATATACGGACGGCGCGTGCTCAGGAAACCCTGGCCCTGGAGGTTGGGGCGCTGTTTTGCTATATGAAAACAACCGCAAAGAGCTGTCGGGAAGCGAACGCAATACGACAAACAACAGGATGGAGCTTATGGCAGCTATAAATTCACTGGAAGCATTAAAGGTTAAATGCCTTGTTGATTTGTATACAGACAGCGCATATCTTTGCAACGCATTTACACAGAATTGGATTACAAACTGGCAGCGAAACGGATGGGTTACATCCTCAAAGAAGCCTGTTGAAAACAAAGATCTATGGGAAAAACTTATTCGTCTATCCAAAATTCATTCGATAAATTGGATTAAGGTAAAGGGTCATGCTGAAAATGAGCTAAATAACTACTGCGATATGCTTGCTAGACGTGAGATTAAGGAAAACGCTGATCATTTGGTATGATCAATCTACAACTATTCGTAAAACTTGCCTTTTACGAATAGTTGTAGTAGAATAATTGTGGCGCTTATTTAATCCCTCATAATTTCATAGGTTTGGAAAGGATCAGAGCAATGCGAAATATCGATTATGATGAAGCAAAGCGAATTGAATATACAGGAAGAATACGCGAAATGCTGTGCGATCTACCTCCGTTTTGCATGGAATTCAGTAGAGGAATTGAGAACACCGCATCGGTTCTAACGAGGTTTGGGTATCTTAATGATTTAAAGTTCTTTTTCAGTTTTCTTATTGAAGAAGGAATAATACAAAAACCAAACGTCAAATCGATTGAGCTATCTGACTTGGACGCTCTAACCCCTATGGAAATTGAGATGTTTATTGAGTACGTTACCGTATATTCCAAGGGTGAACAGCTCCTAACCAATAACGAGCATTCTAAGGCAAGAAAGCTGTCAGCCATACGTTCAATATTCAAATTTTTTAATAAGCGTTCAAAGCTTAGCAATAACCCCGCCTCAATGGTAGATACCCCTAAAATCCACAGAAAACCTATAATACGACTTGATGTGGATGAGGTTGCCAATTTGTTGGACATTGTGGAAAACGGTGATGGTCTTACGGAAAGGCAAAAATCGTATCACAGGTCTACACGTGACCGGGATTTGGCTATACTGACATTGTTTTTAGGTACTGGCATTCGAATAAGCGAGTTGGTTGGAATAAATGTCTCAGATGTTAATTTCATGAACAATGAATTTGTTGTTACACGAAAAGGCGGCGGCAAGGATATGCTGGCGTTTGGGGACGAGGTACGCAAGGCGTTGCTTTTGTATCAATTACAGCGTGAAAAAATAATGCCAAAAGAAGGCCACGAGGATGCGCTATTCCTGTCGGGGCAACGAAAGCGCATAACGGTTCGCGCCGTTGAAAATCTGGTTAAAAAATACGCTGCAATCGCCGCCCCTTTAAAGCGCATATCCCCCCATAAGCTGCGCAGCACCTATGGAACTATGCTTTATAATGAAACTGGGGATATCTATCTTGTTGCAGAGGTATTGGGACATAAGGATGTAAATACAACCCAGAGACATTATGCTACAGTTGCTGAGGACCGCAAGCGCATGGCAGCGAATGTTATAAAGCTTCGCGATGATGAAGGCGGTAAACCTGGCGCGGATGAGAGCTGACAAATTTTATCCGCATTACCTACCATAGGTCTGTATCATCAGCAAAACTTAATAATGTAATCATAAAGATTATCATAAGCAATCGCACGAATATCAGCTTCCGTATATCCCATCCTAAAAAGGCGCTCTAACAACACCTGAATCTGGGATGGGTTGTTTAAGTCCGTAGGATAGCGCCCCATTCCGTCAAAATCCGACCCAATGCATACGCTTTTTATGCCTCCAATACAAGCCACATGGTCTATATGGCGTACTATATCTTCGGATAAAGCGGGGTATTTGCCGGTAAGCTGTTCATGATAGAAATTAATTCCCACTACGCCGCCGCGTCTCGCAATTTCCTTAATATGATCGTCCTTTAAGGATCTTGGGTGTGGATAAACCTCTCTAGAATTTGAATGAGACGCGAATACGGCACTATCGGTTATCTCAAGGATATCGTCAATACCGGCGTCGCTCAGGTGCGCGAGGTCTATGGCCATGCCCAATCTATCCATCTCCTCAATAACGCGCCGCCCAAGAACAGTAAGGCCCTTGTTGCGCCTGCTCATTGCGGGATGCGCCAGAGCATTGGATTCATTCCAGGTAAGCGACATAGCTCGCACGCCAAGCCTGTGGAAAAGCCTAAGATTGGAAAGGCAACCCTCTATGGCCTCTCCCCCCTCTATCGTCAATACCGTGGCTATCTTACCACAAGAAGGATTGAATTGATTGCTTAGAGGACAAAACGTATCATGGTGTTCGTCTAACATTCGATAATATGCATCTACCATGTCCATACATTGCTGCAGATAAGGAACCCTTAGCTTGCTGTCAATCCACGCTGCAAAGAACTGAAGCGCAACCCCGCCTTTCAAAAGATAAGGCAAATATACCGTCTGCTCACCCGTTAGGGAATCAATGGAGTAACCTCTGTTTACCATACCATATAAAAAATCGCAGTGCGCATCTGCTACCGGAAACTGCATATGTTATCCCCCCATTATTGATCGCTTATTTAATTCTATACATCCGCGCTTGGTTCTAAACCACCAAAGGGCATCATTTTATTATGTACGTGGAACAAAAACAGGCAGACAGTTAAGTCCGCCTGCTTTCGTTAACTTATATTAGTATTTAGCTTAACATCATTTTGCAAACTCAACAGCCCTGGTTTCCCTAATTACATTGACCTTAATCTGGCCTGGATAGTCCAGTTCGGATTCAATGCGCTTTGCTATTTCTTTAGCCATAATGATGGTATCCGCGTCGTTAACATTTTCAGGCTTTACCAGGATTCTCACCTCGCGTCCGGCCTGTATGGCAAATGATTTATCGACCCCTTCGAATGAGTTCGCAATATCCTCAAGCTTTTCAAGGCGCTTGATGTAATTCTCCAATGTCTCGCGCCTTGCGCCAGGCCTGGCGGCAGAAATTGCATCGGCGGCCTGTACAAGCACGGCCTCAATAGTGGTTGCTTCAATGTCGCCGTGATGCGCCATAATCGCGTGAACCACCTGATTGTTTTCACGATATTTCTTTGCTATGTCCGCTCCTATCTGGATATGGGGACCTTCAATTTCGTGATCAAGAGCCTTTCCTATGTCGTGCAGCAAGCCCGCCCTCTTTGCTAAAGGCACGTTCGCGCCAATTTCCGCTGCCATTATTCCGGCCAGATGGGCTACCTCTATGGAATGCTTGAGTACGTTCTGGCCGTAGCTTGTGCGGTATCTCAGCCGTCCAAGGAGTTTTACCAGTTCGTGGTGCAGCCCGTGAACTCCAACCTCAAATATAGCTTGCTCCCCGGCTTCTCGTATCTTAACGTCTACTTCCTTCCTAGCCTTTTCAACCATCTCTTCAATGCGCGCCGGATGAATTCGGCCATCAAGAATTAGCTTTTCGAGGGCTATACGTGCCACTTCCCTCCTAACCGGATCAAACCCTGATAGTATAACAGCCTCTGGAGTATCGTCGATTATTAGGTCTACGCCTGTAGCTGTTTCCAATGTACGTATGTTTCTACCCTCGCGTCCAATAATTCGGCCCTTCATCTCATCGCTGGGCAATGGTACAACGGATACCGTTGTCTCAGCCACATGATCAGCCGCGCATCTTTGTATTGCCAGAGTGATTATATTGCGTGACCGCTTATCCGCCTCATCCTTGGTCTTAGTCTCAATTTCACGCAGCAAAACAGCCGCGTCATGCCTGGCCTCCCGCTCAACTGATTCCATGATCACTTCCTTTGCCTCTTCTCTGGTCATGGATGAAATACGTTCAAGCTCCTGCTTCTGCTTTTCGTGAAGTTCCTTTATATTAGCTTCAAGCTCGTTAGCATCCTTTAGCTTCTTATTCAGACCTTCCTCTCGCACCTCAATGCTGGTGAACTTATTGTCCAGCAGCTCTTCCCTCTGTTGAAGCCTGCGTTCAAGCCGCTGCAGCTCATTTCTGCGCTCGCGATTTTCACGTTCGTTTTCGCTTTTTATGCGGTAAACTTCCTCCTTAGCCTCAAGGACTTTTTCCTTCTTTAATGTCTCAGCCCGCTTTTGAGCATCTTCAATCAGCTTTTTTACAGCGTCCTCGGTCTTCCCTATCTTCGCTTCCGCTATATTGCGTCTATAATAATATCCGCCCGTTGCTCCGGCCACAAGCGCAATCGCGCCCGTGATAACCGGTATGAAAATATCCAGCCAATTCAAAGGTAATCTGCACCTCCGTCAATCTATATAAAGTCTGAGGGTCTTCAGCCCGCATGTACGATTTATTCCATAATTCGCATTATGTGCACACTACATACTAGCATATTCACTCACTTTAAGTGTAACGCTATTGAAAATAAAAGTCAAGGACGCGACTACATCACGCCCTCATAGTCGTATTATATATTTATTGATATAAGCCTATTTTCGATCCAATGCCGTCTCTTGGTTTAACGCATCTCTAACCTTTCCCTCAATCTCAGCGCATAATTCGGCGTTATCCTTTAAAAACAACCTGGCATTGTCTCGTCCTTGTGCTAACCGCATATCCCCATATGAATACCACGCTCCCGTTTTAGATATTATCTTCTTGTTAACGGCTAGATCTAAAAGCGAGCCTTCCTTTGAAATCCCTTCCCCATAGATGATATCAAATTCGGCGATTTTGAATGGTGGCGCCACCTTATTTTTAACGACCTTTATTCGCGTACGGTTACCGACTAGCTCGTTTCCATTTTTGATCGTGTCCACTTTACGCACATCTAGTCTTACCGACGCATGATACTTCAGTGCGCGGCCGCCTGTTGTTGTTTCGGGGTTGCCGTACATTACGCCTACCTTTTCCCTTAGCTGGTTGATAAAAATCAATATTGTATTCGTCTTGCCGATTATACCTGTCAGTTTTCTCAACGCCTGGGACATGAGCCTGGCCAAAAGTCCGACATGAGAGTCGCCCATATCCCCCTCGAGTTCGGCCTTCGGCACGAGCGCGGCCACTGAGTCAACAACGACCACGTCCATTGCTCCGCTCCTTACGAGCATTTCGACAATATCGAGCGCCTGCTCACCCGTATCCGGTTGGGAGATAAACAACTCATTTACGTTAACGCCAAGGTTGCCCGCATATATTGGATCAAGGGCATGCTCAGCATCAATGAACGCTGCCGTTCCGCCGGATTTCTGAGCCTCGGCGATTATATGCAAAGCAATCGTAGTTTTGCCTGAAGATTCAGGCCCATATATTTCAACAATACGCCCCTTTGGAACGCCTCCTACACCCAAAGCGTAATCCAATTCGATACAACCGGTTGGAATTGTGGATACGTTTATTCTGGCGGCAGCGTCGCCAAGTTTCATTATAGACCCTTTGCCAAATTGCTTTTCAATTTGTGCCAGGGCGGCTTCAAGCGCCTTTTCCTTCTCCATATATCAAGACCTTTATTATCCTTTCACACCATTTATATTATTATAACATTTGTTCTAGTATTTGTCATCCATTATACTTGCGAATCCGATAATCTTCTCCTAAGCAGATCAAGCGCGTTGAGCGTAGCAACGTTTCTTATGTATTCCCTTGACCCGTTTAATCTCAGCTCCTTAACATACGTGCCATCTACGTCCGCAATCCCAACGTATACGAGCCCCACAGGCTTATTATCGCTTCCGCCGCCGGGCCCCGCTATTCCTGTAGTCGATATTCCTATATCCGCGCCTGAACTAAGCCGTGCGCCCTCCGCCATCTGCGCGGCGACTATACGGCTAACGGCCCCAAACTGGGCAACTGAATCAGGCTTTACCCCTAACCGCCTTGATTTGGAATCGTTTGAATATGTAACTGTCCCTTCGACAAACCAGCGGGAACTGCCTGGTACGCTGATAAGCGCTGAGGACAACATGCCGCCTGTGCAGCTTTCCGCAACTGCCAGCGTTAGCAGCTTTTCGGTCAGCATTCTTGAACAAACCTCGTTTAGTCCCTCGTCGTCAGTCGAATATACCGCCTCTCCGATTATGGAGCAAACCTCATCAATTACAGGTTCGGCAAGCGCCCTACCTTCATCAATATCTCTGCATCTTGCAGTAACTCTTAGAGTAACTTCCCCTGGCTTTACGTATGGAGCTATTGTTGGATTGGTCTGTTTGTCGATAACCTCCTTTATCATTGAGGCCACCGCTGATTCGCCCATGCCGAATATGCGAATAACGCGTGTGTATAAAATAGAATCGCTAAGACGTTGAAGATATGGCAGTACTTCATGCTCAAACATGGGGTTCATCTCCCTCGGGGGACCTGGGAGTAGTATTGCCGTGCCATTATCCGATTCGATTATGCAGCCTGGGGCTGTTCCTATTTCAT
>DBFNRV010000077.1:0-14033 GCA_048421225.1 Christensenellales bacterium
TTTTTTGGAGTTCTTAGAACCTTTTTTGCAAAAAAGGTTCTAAGCCGCCGGAGGCAATATCAAATTCGTAATTTTGGGCGACATGCGCGGCCAAAATTACACCTTGCGGATGCGTGAGCGGTGAGCGAACGCGTCCGGAGAAACTCAAAAAACGGAGTACTCCGTTTTTTGAACCGCCTATGGCGGTAATAGGTTCTAAGCCGCCGGAGGCAATATCAAATTCGTAATTTTGGGCGACATGCGCGGCCAAAATTACACCTCGCGGATGCGTGAGCGGTGCAATAAAAATCAATCTTTGGAGGTACGAAATGCAAAACAAAACTAACGCCAACTTAAGGCAGCCCGTACAAGACCCCGAGCGCATAGCGTCGCTCTATGAACTGTTTGCCGAATACATGGACGCATACTCCGCTGAATGGGAGCGCATCGATCGGTGTGAACGGCTATACCGGGGCGGGCACTGGGACGACGTGCCATCAACGGACGCAAACGAGCCGCGGCCCGTTACGCCAATAGTCTATTCGACTGTGGAAAATATTCGCGCCGACCTTATGGACATGACGCCCGAAGCCATAATAACGGCCGACGAACCGCGCTTTGGCGGCGTGGCCGATGCCCTTAACGCGGTAATACGCGAAAATCACGCGCGCTGCGGATATGAAACCGAATACTCGCGCCTTACCCGCGACCTGCTAATAAGCGGCGCTATGGTGCAGGAAACAGGGTTTGACCCATCGGCCTGCGGCGGCCTAGGCGGCGCGTTTATACGGCATGTGGACGCCCGCGGGATCATGTTCGACCCATACTGCCGCGACATTCAGGACTCGCGGGCTGTGTTCAAATTCGCGCCGTACAGGCGCGAGTGGTTTTTAAAGCGCTACCCGGATCATGCTGACCTGATGCGGGCCGACTCGTTCAGGCTCAGGCGCGCGGCAAACGGCTTTTTTCTTGACGACAGCGACTCCATTCTGCTTATCGAGTGCTGGCAGAGGGAGTATGATCCCGAATTAAACAGGCATTCCGTTCATATGTGCAGGCTTGCCGGCCAAAGGCTGATAGAGGACAGCAGGCTTGTAAAGCCGGAGGGCTACTATGCCCATGGCCAATACCCGTTTACCGTTACCGCCCTTCACGAGCGCAAGGGCACCTTCCTGGGCTACGGGCTTGCGGATATGTTTGAAAGCCAGCAGCGGATATCCGACAAGCTGGATCAGATCGTGCTTAAAAACGCGCTCATGGCTTCGAGGAACAAGCTGCTTGTCACCGGCGCATCCGGTTTTGACGCCGACGACCTGCGCGACTGGTCAAAGGAGGTCCACCGCGGCGACAGCCTGAGCGGTATAAGCTGGTTTGCAACCGCGCCGCTTCCCGGCTACCTGCTCAACTATATAGAGGAGATACGTCGGGGCGTTAAGGAGGAATCCGGCTCAAACGATTTTTCGCGCGGCAACAGCATAGGCGGGGTTACGGCGGCGGCCGCCATATCCGCCCTGCAGGAGATGTCGAACAAACGCTCGAGAATGGCGGCCAAGGCGGTTCACGCCGCGTTTGCGGACGCTGTGCGGCAGGAGATAGAGATCGAGCGCGAATTTTCGGTTTTGCCGCGCACCGTGCTTGCGGGCAGCCCGGCGGCTGAGGCGCGCGCTGTCCGCTTCAGCGCGGATATGATGAAAACGCGCACCCCGCTTGGAAATGACGTGCCCATAGAGCTGCAGGTTTCGGTAAAGGTGCAGCGCGAAAACCGGTTCAGCGTGATAGCGCACAACGAGCTGGTGTTCAGCATGGTTAAGCTCAACATGGTAACCCCGCAGGCGGGGCTTGACCTAATGATATTCGACGCAAAGGAACAGGCCAAGGCGCTGATGAGCGCCGCGTCCGCCCAGTCCCTGGGCAATGATCCGGCCGGCATAGGCTAAGCGGCGCACGAAGCGTTTTACGCGGACGCGCCGGCTGGGACATGGGCCTATGATCCTTAGCCAAACTCCAGGGTTTAATCAATGGATATTAATAGCGGATGTAAAGCCGCTTATCCCTTTAAACGCGCCAAGTAAAAAACGCTATGAAGGGACCGCACTGGATAGACATGGAAAGCTCGCCGCTTTTATATTTAACCGCGCCTAAACGGCGGATGCGGTCTACAGCCCGCCTAATCGCGCAGGCGGGGGCTGTATCGGCTTTTTTTCTAAAAAATTCCAAGCTTATGCTTTAATGTCTTGAAAGCGCGCCCCTTCAGGCGTAAAATATACTTAAATTGAGGGCGTAACGCGGACAACGCCCCGCCTACCGTGTCCCGCTTCATAATGGATCAGGACCCGACGAAGCGTTTTAATGAGTTGGATAAAAATCCGCGCATACGCGCTCGTACACTACAGGTCGTCCGCATCCTGGACGGGACGCTCGCCCTTTTCGGCGACGCCTGTATAGCTTCCAAGCACGTCGGAAGGGATGTCCTGTTTGTTTAATTCTGGGAATACGCGCTTCATGCGGCGTACATCCTCCGGATTGGTCGGTTTTTTTTCCATTGCTCTAAGTTCCTTTCATGTGGTTTTGTCCTTAGGATTTGCCCGTGCCCGCGCTTCGATTCACGCATTGGCGCTTTAATGGGCAGGCGGGCGGAACCACGCTTTAGTATAACGAAGCACGGCCCTTTCCGAGGGCGGGCCTGGACCGAAAGGAGAATATTATAATGATATATATCAGAGGCGCTAAGCTCAAGGACGCCCATGACGGCTTAACGTACCCGTTTTCCGTGCGGGCCGCGCTCGAAATAGGGCGGATCAAGTGCGAAACGCCGTTTACAATACTTACCGGCAACAATGGATGCGGCAAAACCACGGTGATGGAGATATACGCGTCATTGCTCTGCGCTGCGCGCATTGGCGGCGCGCGTTCCGCTAAGGCCGACGCCGCGGACGCCTGCGCGGACGCGTTCAGGCTTGTCAGGGCTGCAAAGGCAAAGAAAAGCTTTTTCTTTTCGGCTGAGGATTTCATAAAATATGTAGAATGGGTCGAGGCCGAAAAGCGCGGGGCCATGGAGGAGCTAAGACGCATAGACGGGGAATACGGCCCTCTTTCATACGCCAGGATGCCGCACAGCCGCGCCATTGCGGAGCTAAACGGCATGTATGAAGGCACATTATCCGCCGAATCGCACGGCGAGGGCTTTATCGACTTCTTTAAAAGCCGGATAATAAAAAACGGGCTTTATCTGCTCGACGAGCCAGAGGGCGCGTTGTCCTATGAAAGCCAGTACCTGCTGTCGCTGATACTTATGGATGCGGCGCAAATGGACTGCCAGTTCATAATTTCCACCCATTCGCCTATTATAACCGCGATACCCGGGGCGGTGATATATCAAATCGACGCTGACGGCGCCGCAAGGAAGGCCTATGACGAGCTGGAAAACGTTAGGTTCCTGAAGCTGTTTATGGAAAGGAGGGACGCGTTTTTTCAGGATTAGCCGCGCTTACCCGCCGCGCCGGCATAATCCAAGCCTGATCCGAAAAGCTTTGAGGGCTGAAGCTGTAAACCCCGCCAACTATTTATTATCCATGATAGGACAATAAAGCCAAGCGGCGGCCCCAATAAGTTATTGCGCTTTTAGCCTAAATTAAGTATACTGTTTATGAAAAGCATGCTTAAAGCATGGAAAGGAGGCGTCTGATATGTACACGGCAGCCGACGTCGCCAAATACATCGTGAGCTATTCGACAGAGCAGGGGAAACCCATAAGCAATTTAAAGCTGCAAAAGATGTTATATTACCTATGGGTAGACTATTATAGGTTAACGGGCAGGGAATTGTATGCCGACGATATTTGCGCATGGCAGTTTGGACCCGTGGTACCGGAGGTTTACTACGAATTTTGTTCATATGCCGGAACGCCTATATCCAAAAGGTTTATATCGCCCATCAGCGCTAACGACGAGCTGATTCTCAATGAGATAATAAATAAGTATCTCGCCAAGGCCGCGCATACGCTGGTTGACATGACGCATAAACAGGGCAGCCCCTGGAATACGGTTTACCAAGACGGCGGGGGCATTAGGGAAGTAATCCCGTTTGAACTTATTAAAAGGCTGGAGTGCGGCAATTAGATATGCAGCCCGATTTATTAAAGCAAAAGCAGGCCGCGCTGAGGGAACACCTATATGAAATGGCCCTGAGCTGTATGGACGAACCCGAATTGCGGCAGATGTTAGTGAAGCTAAAATTCATATATTCTAATGACTTCAGGCATAATTACTCTGAGTTCTTCCCGCTGATAGTGGATATCTCGAAGGACAATAATAGTTACAACCTTGACTTTTTATCCAACAATTTGGAAGCATTGCGCGAAATGGTTTTAAAATCCTTTATTGAAGGGGAGAGCAAATCAAACGCGCTTTACCAATCGCTGGATAAGCTGATTGATCACATCAATCTCGAAATAGCGCGTTATAGCCACTATTCAATGAGCGAGCAAAAGGTAAACGACCTTGAGAGCAAGCACCGTGCGCTGCAGTCCGAACTTAAGGAATCCACCGAAGCGTTAAAACTGGCGCAAAAAAAGGTTTCCACCGTACAAACCGAATTGATAGCGGTGTTGAGCATTTTTGCCGCAATAGTTTTGACCTTTTCAGGCAGTATCAGCTTTATAGGCAACGCTCTGAGCGGCATGGGGACGACCCCGTTTTTCCGCGCTGTGTTTTTTGTGTTGTTGTGCGGCTTCGTCGTTTTCAATACCATTTTTTTGATGATGTATATGGTTGGCAAAATTACTGGAAGAAATATATATGCGCGCTGCCAAAGCGCGGACTGCACATGCGACAGCGGCCAGCCAAAGTGCCACGGAATCGTTAGAATAAAAAAGCGGCTGCCATATGTTTTTTGGATGAACGCCATATTCCTTATCTTAATGGCGGCTGACTTGATATTGTGGAACTTAAACGCGGCGTTTTCTTTTTTTCCAGCAATGTAAAACTTAGCTTTCTATATCTGGATGGGAGGCGCTCCCGCCTTAATAAGCATAAATCAGCTCTTGGGACAAGCAAAGGGTAAGCGCAATAAGAAAATGGCGTTCAATTCGGTCAAACCAGAGTGTTTATGATTTTAATTTTAAGCATTACCGGCGCGGCCTTGCGGCTTAAGACCATGGTCACAATTTAAAGCAGGCCCTAGCATACAAAAAGGGAGGTCCTTTCTCAGGGCAAACCGCTTTAATTATAGAAAACCGGCGATACGCCATTAATTCAATGAACGGCCCATGTCCCCAGGCGGGATAGGCTACAAAATAACAAGGGAGTCGATCCTGTATGCCGCTGGAGAATCCTCCCAGGGGATCAGCGTAACGCTTACGTCGGCTATCCGGCTTGCTCCGGCAAAGCCCGGCTCCCCAAACATGAGCGCTCCGCTTATTACGAGCCGGCCCTCCTCGTTAAAGGACGCGTCCGTATACTCGACGCCGTATGCCTGCGCATGCCGCAGCCTGCTGATTTTGTATCCATCTCCTTGGGCGGCTATTTCGTAAAAACCGCCGCCTTCGGGCGCTGGTACGCCGGACGCGGTGAACAGCGACAAGAACAGGCTGTCGTAATCCGCTTTTTTAACGGCGAAAGCGCCGCTTTCAAAAGCGCCCGCCCTTTCGTAGGAAAACGCCATGAACAGCGCCGCTATGCGGGGCGACGGGTCCTCGCCGTAAAAGCCTTCGCCGCTTAACGCGCAGGCGCGCGCAAGATCGCCTATTATTGGAGAAAGGGCGAAAAACGCGCCGGTGCTTATCATGTCGCCTACAAACTGCGGCGCCATGGAGCGGCCGTCCAGCTCGATGGCAATTATGCCCTCCTCGGGTTTTGCCAGCTGGCCCTCGCCTATATACAGCCTGTAGCCGCCCTCGGTTACGGTAAAACCGTTGTTCAGGTCGAGTACGGCGGCTATATCGGACATGTCCAGATCGGAATAATACCTCGCTCCATTCAGCGACATCTGGTTATAGACCTGCTGTGCCGCGAGCGCCAGCGGATCGTATATGCCCGAAACATAGGCAAGGCCGCGCTCAGCGCCGCTTTCGTCGAAAACAAGCGTAGTTACGCGCGCCTTTTCGGGGCCGCTGAAGCTGTATTTCTCAGTAAATACTACGTTGGTATAGCCCCGCGCCACGGTTACGCCGCAAGTTACGGAGGTATATGGCAGCGCTCCCCCTTCCGCTGGATCGGCCATGGGCGCGCGCTCCTGCGAAACGCGAAGCGCAAGCTCGTCCCTGAATACGCCTATGGCGCCGTTTATAAGCTCGTGGCCGGCATAATCCGTACTGAAAGCCGGATACTCGCAGGACAGGCTGTATTTTGCGGATTCCTTATCGCCGTCAGGATAATAGCGTACATCGGCTTCAATGGAATATGAGCCTTCCGGCGCCTGGGTTTCCGCGTGGGCGGGCGTTTCGGGCAGTCCGGTAAATCCGGCCGGCGCGTTAGGCCCCTCGTTTGAAACGATTGGCCTCGCTTCGCAGGCGCATAGCGCCAGCATAGAGGCGGCGACGAGCGCCGCTATCAACCTTTTCATATGCAGCACCTCAATTACGGTTTTTTATTAATGCATAATCATTCAAATAAGTAGATTACCTTAATCATTAGTATTATTATACCATACGCCCAAGCCCCCGCGCCGGACGTTTGAAAGGCCCCATAAAATATAAGCGCTGGTTTATGCCACGACGCGGCCCAAAGCTATTCAAATCCATAAACGCGATGGATACGGGCATTAAACTTCCAGGCGTTAAAGCGTTAAGCTATGCGCAATGGCTTAAGACATAAATCGACAAAATAAGAATGTAATATAATTCAATACATCGTTGACATATAAATAATGTACTATTAATATATAGCTATTGACGATAAACATATTGTCATAGCATACTATTAAAGGGAAAATAGCCCTTACGCTTGCGCTGGCGTTACTGATTATTGTATGTATTGATCCGCCTGCGTCGTCATTGGAACAATTTCATCCCATTTATGACGCGCAGTACCCTCCTACCGACATTGTGAATATAGAAAAAGGATACGGCTCTAAGGCTCAAAACAATAGGTACGGAGTTGCCCTGGATACGGGGTTGCGGCCTGTGGAACCATGGCCCGTCAGCTCAGGCGCACAATCTTTGAGTTTATCCAAAACAACTTACGTCTGATATAGCGCGGATGTGTTGTGACGGTAAATTATAATTATCAGGAGGTTATTCAAATGAAAAGAAAACTTGCATTGATTCTGGCGCTGCTGCTTATCGCCTGCGCCGCGCTGCCCGCGTTGGCGGCTGGCCGGCAGGGCGGCTACAACCCGTCGGGTGCACACGGAGAGGGCCCGAAGGCTGACTTCACCGTAGAGGTACACGACCCCGCGCTGGAGATCAACGTTTGGGGCCAGCTTTGGTTCAACGCGGCGGACGCATACTATATTGCTAACCATGAACATAATATGTTCACCCTTAGCGTGGCAATACCAGAGGGCATAGACCTTAGCAGGTGCTATATCCAATCGGCCTATAACGGCTGGCTTCCGGTATTCTTCAGCGAGCTTGAATACGAAAACGGCTGTTATACCTATACGGGGCCTATCGACTCCATAACTACGACGGATTATAATTTCACTGATATCCAGGTATATGTTGACCAGGAATATAATCCCGATGAGCATTGGCCGGACATGATAATCAACGTATACGCCACTCCCGAAGACGTTGATTCCTTCTGCTCTGAGTTTGAAGGTGCGGGCTGGGAATACATAGACGAGCCGGATCCCTCGACTCCCACGCCGGAAGCCCCCACGCCCACGCCGGAGGCCCCCACGCCCACGCCAGTGGAACCCACTCCAACGCCCGAGCCAGGTGAGCCAACGCCATCTCCTAAGCCGGTAGAGCCAACCCCAACCCCGGCGCCGGAGGATCCCGCTGATCCGCCAAAGGCGGGCGGCGTAAGCCTGATCGTGCTGGGAGCCGCGGCTATCGTGTCGGCGGCCGGAATGGCCGGCGCGGCTGTGCTGAAAAAACGCGGGTAAATGACGGGGCCGCCTGTTAAGGCCCCACAAGCTGAATAAACTTATATAGGGTTAAACCACGCCGTACAGGGCCGCCTAAACCGATTGGTTGGGCGGCCTTTCCCACAAAGAAAGCTTTAGCGATCGGCCAAAACGCGGGTGAACATATTCTTGTTCACGGTTCGGGATATAGCATTCATCCGCCGCGTTGAACCAAAGCCGGCCCCAAACGTTAATCTCTAGCGCGGGGGCGTATACCTCTACGGCAAACACAGCCTTCGTATCCGCATCGTTCATTGTGAGGAGATAATATTATGAACGAAAATAAAGAAGAAACGCGGGCTCGCATGCTTGACAGGCGCGCCAAGAAGGCTGTAACCGCGCTGATGGAGATATGCTCGGATCAGGAGCAGAAGGCCTCCGACCGCATCGCGGCGGCCAAGCCGCTGCTTGAGCTGGGGCTGGGGCAATGGCGGGCTTCAGGCGGGCGCGAAAACGAGCTGAGAATATTGATCGAGGGGCTTGAAGACGGATTTTGCGAGTAAATAAACGCAAACAAGCAAACTGAATAATACGAATTATGACCGCCGCGTGTTTTTTTTTGGAACCAATGGGCCGGCTTATTCGTATTATGGGTATAACGTCCGCCGCATATGGGGCGGGCTGTACATAAAAACACGCGCGCCAACCCAATCGTTTAAATGTAAACCCGCGGGAAACGGGCGCGTCAAGAAAAATAATGAGGTGAATTTATGAAACGTCTTGTAAAGGTTCTTGTTGCCCTTTCACTTGCGGCTGCTCTGCTGGCATTCGCGGCATGTGCGCCGCACAAGGAACTCCCGCCCGTTCCCAGCTCCACCCCGCAGAATACGCAGGGCGGCGGCGCATCCCCCTCCCCTTCTGCCAATCCGAACGGGAACGCGGAATCGCCCAATCCTTCGCCAACGCCGGTAAAGCCGATCAACGGGCTAGACGAAGAGACTTCGGGCTATATCTATGATATGGCGGACATCTTCAAGAGCATTATAGTCACCCTGGGCGGCGACGGCGGCTATGAAAAATACGATCCGGCCGACAAGGACTTTGTATGGGACGCGGTTAAGGCCTACTTTGCGATGTTCGGCTCAAAGCATACCGCGATTACAGACCAGCGCACCTTTGTGGTTGACGACGACCTGGTGGAGGATATAGCCGAGTACATGTTCGACGACATTGACGACGACAGCCTGCCTAAGCCGGACGACGCCGAACTTAAAAATGGCGTTCACTACGACCGTGCTACTGAAAAATATACCTTCAGAGCCTTGAGCCTGAACGACGCGAAGCTTACCTTTATCAAGGCGGAAACAGGGGATAACGGCGTTATCAGCCTTACCATAGAGGGTACCGTTATGTCGATGTCAACGTCGACCGGCACGGCGGCCGACATCAAGAAGACGAGCTATACCTTTAAGTTAAAGCCTGAGGATATGGACGACGACGGCGACCTGTTCCGTTACGAGGTGATCGACGTTAGTAAGGCCGATACCGCCGGTGGTCAGACGTCTGCCCCGGGCACGAACGATTCAAACAAAACTAACGGCTGATAGCGCTTGAGTCAGACCGGCCGGCGGAGTTTAAGCGTCCGCCGCCGGCTTATATATAGATGCGGGGGCCGGAGCGGGATTGCCGGTCCCCGCGCTAAAAGGCAATAACGTTAAGCTGGGATAGAAAACATCGCCAAAGGGCTGTTTCGGGCATCCATTTTATCATAGCCGGCCAAAACGCCGCTTAGTAACGCATCCCTCCTCTTTTTTCGCATCTGCCGCGATACACTCTTTTTCGGGCCTCTGGGTCTTAAGCGCGTGCGGATTTGCCGCACGGCGCGGCGCTGAGCAAAAGCCTTAGCGCCTGTGGCGAAGCATCGCAACAATAAAAATACTGTACGGCGGCATTTGCCGTTTGTGCTTCTACTTGGTTATTAACAGCCCTATACTTGCTCCCGCATGATCCTAAAGCGCTTCAAACGGCAAATAGTTGGCGCATTAATTCACTTCGTATGAGAATACGGCTGAAAAGGAATATATGGGGGTGATCACGGTGAAGGGACAACGCATGGGCCATAGTTCGGCGGCAGCCATTATAAGCGTGGTGCTTGGAGCGGCGGCCATTGGCCTTGGGATCTTTTTAAGCTTGCCGCCGTTTGCCATGCAGCGCTGGGGAATGATTGCAGGCGCGGCGGGCGTGGCGGCGGGCGCATGGGCCAAGAAGGGCGGCGCTTCATACGCGTACTGTGGAATATGGGTTTCGCTTGGAGGCATAATAATTTCTGTAATAATGATGGTTATCGCCTCAACACAGCTTTCCTCTTTTTAGTCCTCCCACCTACGGCGCCAACGCTAAAGCAGTTTTTTTGTCTGCTCATACACGTCGCCGCTGCCCATGGTGAGAACGATGTCGCCAGGGCCGGCATTTTCAGCCAGATAATCGCGTATTTTCTCAAATGTAGGGATATATACCGCGTCAATGCCGCTTTTGACTATTGCGTTTACGATATCGCGCGCATGCACGCTGCCGGTATCCCTTTCGCGTCCTGGATAGATATCCGGCACTATTGCCATTGCGGCTCCCCTAAGGCAGCTCATGTCGCCTGTAAACAGCGTTTTCGCGCGTGTAAAGCTGTTACACTGGAGCACGCAGAACAGCTTTTTATGCGGGTAGCGCACAGCCGCGCTTACCACGGCCCGTATCTCGGACGGATGGTGCGCGTAATCGTGAAACACCTTTACGCCGCCGCTTTCGCCCATCAGCTCGAACCTGCGCCGTGTAAGCGTATACTCGTTAAGCGCGCAGGCCGCCGCGTTAAACGGCACGCCGAGCGTAAGCGCCACGGACAGCGCCGCGACGGCGTTCATCATATTATGCTCGCCCGGCACGCCAAGGGAAACGCGGCCGATGTTTTCGCCGTAGCAGACCAGATCAAACGACGGGTTGCCCATGCTGTCAAACGATATGTCGGAAGGCATGTAGTCGGCGTCCGCGACGCCGTAGGTGATGGACCTCCCCTTCCCGTAGCCGTCTAAAATGCCCTTTACCCGCGCGTCGTCATTGCAGCCGATCAGCACGCCGCCTTCTGGAAGAAGGGCTACAAACCTGCCAAACGCTTCGGTTATATGCTCTATATCATGATAATAATCCAGATGGTCGTCGTCTATGTTGCTTATAAGCTCAATGGTGGGATGAAGCGCCAGAAAGCTCTCCACGTATTCGCACGCTTCCGTTATGAACATGCCGCCCCCGCCGATGCGCACGCCGCCGTTTAGAAAATCGACAAAGCCGCCGATATGTATCGTGGCGTCCATCGGGTGCGCGCCGTCTTCGCCGCTGTCGCAGCGGCACGCTATAAGCGCGAGCATGGACGTAATCGTCGTCTTCCCATGACAGCCGGCAATGGCTACAACCTGATCAAAGCCTTCGGATATCATGCCAAGCGCCGCCGCGCGCTCCACCTCGGGAATGTTACGCGCCCTCGCGGCCGCCCGCTCAGGGTTGTCGGGCTTGATTGCCGCCGAATAGATGAGAAGATCGGCGCCGCCCAGGTTTTCAGCGTCGTGACCTATAAAAACGGGAATGCCCAGCTGCTCAAGGCGGCGGGTAAACTGCGAACTCGTGGTGTCCGAACCCTGAACGCTGAAACCGCGCGAGCGCAGTATCTGGGCCAGCCCGTTCATGGAACAGCCTCCGATTCCTACCAGATGTATAAGCTTATGCCCCTCAAGCATGTCCGGCACCTCCAAAATCTTCACTATGCATCACGTAATAACATATTATACACATAATGGCAATTATGCGCAAACGGGCGCGCTATCATACGCGCTATTCGCCAAGCGCCCCGTCAAAAGCGCTGAGCAGGTCGTTTCCCGAAGCGGTTTTCATATAAAACGCCGAATAATAGCCCCTGAGTATTTCTAAAAACCTTTCCTCGCCCAGCGCCTTGTACGCCGAATAAAACATGTCCGCGCCGCGCGCATATACGGCCGAAAAATAGGAATTGCCCTCCTCAAAGGCGCTGAGAGGGGACATGGCCGGCCCAGCGCCGGCAAGATAGGGGACAATCCCCGCGTTATAGGCCTCCTCCATGGCCGCCCGACCGTATTCATTCTTATACCATAGATAAGATGAAAACTGGGTGAGCGCTTCGTCTACCCACGGCTCGCCGTACTGGTCGCTGCCTACGGCGGCATACCACCACTGGTGCGCGGCTTCGTGCGCAATAATCAAACCGCCGCCTATGCCGTCGGCCGCCTTGAACATGTCTTGGGATATCATGATGAGGCCAGGGTATTCCATGCCGCCGCTTACGCCGCATTCCGCCACGCACAGGCGCGTATACGGATACTTTCCAAACGCCGAGGCATAGTACTCAACCGCGCTCGCGGCGGTATCCGCGGCATACTGCGCGTTTTCAGCTCCGGTATACGAATACGCCTCCACCGCTACGTTGCCCGCCGACGCGGTGGCGACGTGCGCGTCCTTTATGAGCACCGCCGCAAAGTCGCGTGCGTCGGGCGCGTGAAACAGGTATTTTATCCTGCCGCCCTCCTCGGATTTTGAGGTTTGCGATCCGGTGCAGGCGGCGGTGTAGCCGCTGTCAACGGTGAGCGCTACCTCATAGTCGGCAATTTCGCTGTAAAATGGGTCGCCGAAGCTGACATATGGGTCCAGCCGCCACCCGCCATCCTCGTATATCGCGGCAATCGGCAAAAAATTGCCTAGAGCAACGGCGCCGCCGGTCCCAGCGCCGAACCTGTCGTTTAGCGCCGGCATGGTTATCTGAAATTCAATGTATATAACCGCACGTTCGCCAGGGGCCAGCTCAGGCGCAAACGGGACCATAAGCACGGTCCCGCCGCCGGACAGCTCATAATAGCTTTCCATGCCGTTTACGGCCGCGGCTTCCACGCTCATGCAGCCTTCGCTTACCGCGTTTGGATACAGGCGCAGGTACAGCGCGTACAGGCTGTCAGTGGAGACGTTAGCATAGGTCAGGTTAAGCCCTCCTGAAAGCGTGCGCGTGCCCGCGTCGTAATCTACAGCGGCTTCGTACAGGCTCCGCGCCCCTTCGGGCGCTTCGCCGTCCGCATCCGGCGTGGGCGTAGCTTTGGGGCTTGAAAGGGGCGGGGGAGTTTCACCGTCCACGCCTGGCGACGACGCTGAAAACGGCCTGAATATAAAGAGCAGCACAGCCGCGCACACCAGAAGCGCTCCGGCTGCTATTGCGGCTGTCATGACGGCGCGCCTTTTTTTCCGTATACCGCGTATGCGGTATTTGTTTTTCATACAGCTGAACCTCCGCTTCAGGAAATGGCTTTATCAATACTTATGCCCGCGGCTGCGTTTTAGCGTACACGTTACGTAAATGCGCTATATCAATTCTGCACTTAAGGCCGCCTTTTGTCAACGTTTGTATGGCAAACTGATGAAAGGTGTAATTTTGGCCGCGCATGTCGCCCAAAATTACGAATTTGATTTTGCCTCCGGCGGCTTAGAACCTATTACCGCCATAGGCGGTTCAAAAAACGGATAGCTCCGTTTTTTGAGCTTTTCCGCACGCGTTCGCTCACCGCTCACGCGTCCGCAAGGTGTAATTTTGGCCGCGCATGTCGCCCAAAATTACGAATTTGATTGCCTCCGGCGGCTTAGAACCTTTTTTGCAAAAAAGGTTCTAAGAACTCCAAAAAATGCAAGGAATTAAAAAAGTTTTGAAATATCACCCCAAAAAATACAATTTATCAAAAATCAGCGGCATGTACGGTGATTTTTGATACCTTGAGAGCAAAACATGGCCCGACCGCCGCTTGCGGCCGAGGCCCGTGTTTTGCGGGATAATCTCGTAATGCGCTGAGCAAGCGCATTACGAATCGCCTATGGCGATAATAGGTTCTAAGAACTCCAGAAAATGCAGAGGGATAATATTAAAACTGGGCGAACAACCATAGTTTTACAATCCGCCAGAAATTAGCATAGAAGCCCAAAGCTTGTTCGTA
>DBFNRV010000078.1:0-28660 GCA_048421225.1 Christensenellales bacterium
TGACGTGGGCTTAAAGCCCTACTCAGACAAATTATACTGCAACGAGGATCTGAAATCACTCACAAGATACCGTTTTGACAAAGTTTCTGAGCGTGCCCGCCTAAAGCAGTCTGTGTCTCGTCTGGTGAATATCCTTTTCCCAGAACTGGAAGGCTTGGTGTCCACTCTCCACGGTAAGGCGGTCTATGCCATACTGTATGAGTTCCCCGGCGCACACCAGATCGCGTCCGCAAATCTAAAGCATCTGACCAATCTCCTTTCCTCTGAGTCAAAAGGTCATTTCAAACGTACTGCCGCCGATGAAATACGCGAAGCAGCCCGGCGCTCCATCAGTTCCTACCTTCCGGCAAAGTCACTTGAACTCAAGCACACGATCATTCTGATTCGGGAGCTAAATACACAGATCAATGAGATAGAGAGCGAGATAAACGTAATACTGGAAAAAATCGATTCTCCTATCCTTTCTGTGCCCGGAATCGGCCCAAATCTCGGTGCTGTGATCCTTGCCGAGATTGGAGATTTCAGCCGCTTTGACAGTCCCGACAAGATACTCGCTTTTGCCGGATGTTCGCCGTCAACTTATCAATCAGGGCAGTTATATTCCTCCCATGCCAAGATGGAAAAGCGAGGCTCAAGGTATCTTCGGTATGCTTTGCTCAACGCTGCCAAGCGGGTTTCCAGATGGGAGCCGACCTTCTCAGCATATCTGAGTAAAAAGCTGTCAGAGGGTAAGCATTACAATGTTGCTGTTTCTCATGCGGCGAAGAAACTTGTGCGGCTCTTATATCATTTAGAGACTACCGGGGACACCTACCGTTCGGCAGCCTAAATTCCCTTTTAAGCCCGAGCTCTCCTCCGTAACGCTCCCACTTAGCCGGCGCAGCGTACCCTTGACAAACCGAAGCATTCAGATGCTACCATTTGTATTGCGAGGGCGGTTGGGCTTGCTTCACTGTTCCCTTCGTCACCCTCGCTGTCATATCCTCAGCATCTGAATGCTGTTTGTCATGGGCGGCGCCCTTCTCCCCAAAATAATCATTTCTAGGCTTGACATTTAATAGTGAGTCTCGTATAACCAGAACACATCTCGCATCAGCAAACCGGAAAGGTTTTTGAAAAAAGCTTATATTTTTTTGAAGCGGTAATTTTGCGGGCGGGTCTATAAGGAATCGCGCATATAGAAAGCATTCTTCAAGACAACGACGGGCCAATCCACACAAGGCGGACTGGCCCGTATCGGCAAGTGACAGGCTTGCCTTGTCAGCATTTATTACCTGTTTTTACTTAGTAAACCAACCTTCAAGATCAGTTTCGTCCTCCTCTTCATCTGCCCGCTCTCCATAAACCTGATAATACTGTTCACCATTCACGGGTTCGGGAACCCCCTCAGGTTGTGGCGGCGCAACTTTCACAGGTTTTGGCGGGGCAAAAAGCTGATAGAGCCACCCTGCCGCGTATAACAGAGCAGAATATGCCAGATACTGAGCACCGCTTTGCAGATACAGATTTAAAATTATCAGTTCATTCCCTTTGACTGGAATGCCCTGCGCAAGCTGGGCGGAGACGTTCTGATGGCAGGCGATAACCGAGAGAATGCCGCATACCACAAAAAGGACTGACAAAAGATAGAAGCACAAGCTCAATGGTGCAATTCTTCGTTTCATATTGCTCCCTCCTTTCAGGAATCTGACGGCGCGGGAGCGCTGCCCTGGGGCCGTTCAAACCGCTGGACGCTGCCTTTGCGCAGTTTAAAGATGACGTCGGCTTGTTTAGCCAGCTCATTTGAGTGGGTTACAACCACCACGCATTTGTTCATTTCATGGGCGCTTTGTTTCAGGATTTCCACAATCTCCGCCGCTGTATCCTCATCCAGATTTCCGGTGGGCTCGTCCGCAAGAATAACGGGGGCTTCGCTGGCCAGCGCGCGGGCAATGGCCACACGCTGCTGCTGGCCGCCGGAGAGCTTTAATACGTTTCGTTTCGATTCTTCTTTCGTCAAACCGAGCTTTTCGAGAACGGGCAGTGCGGGCAGAGAGGAGGTCAGCGCAACATTTTCCGCCGGGGTCAGGTAATCAATCAAGTTGTAGCTTTGGAAGATAAAGGATACATGCTCTTTCCGGTGCTTCATCAGGCCGGTTTGTTCAATATCTTCTTCCATGAAAAATATGGTGCCGTCCGTCGGGCTGTCAAGTCCCCCCAGCAAGGATAAAAGCGTTGTTTTCCCACAGCCTGACGGCCCGAGGATGGCATACATCTTTCCCGATTCCAGTTCCGTTGTGATCCCTTTCAGCACCGGCTTTCCAGCCTGATAGGCGTATTTCAGATTTTCGATTCTTATCATGTTCATGGTAAAATCCTCCTAATTCATTTTTGACAAGATGTCTTTGGGTTTCAGCCGGATAATGGTGTAGGACGCGACAGCCGCGCACAGGCTGATTACCAGGAAGCCGATGCCGTAAACGCTCATCATCTGGACCATGGTCACGTTCACCGCCAGTTCGGATACTTCCGCCGCTGCCTGACGAATGAGATAATCGCCGACCTGCCCGGCGACCAACCATGTTACAACATAGGATGCGGCAAAAGCGACAGCCGCGACCAGTATGTTTTCCGTCAAGAGCTGCCCGATGATACTGGCTTTGCTTTTCCCGATTGCCAGCAGGATGCCGACCTCCCGTTTACGCCCTCTCGTCCAAAGCAGCAGCAAAAGCGCGAGAATGGCAATACTGACAACCGTAATGGCCGTTACGACGCCGCTTACCATGTTTTGCATGGATTCCAGCGGATTTGAAATAGACTCGTACTCCTCGTTTGTGATCTCCGCTTTTAAGGTTTTGCCTTTCACTTCAGGAAGGTTTTTGACTTCCTCATAAACCTCGTTGATCTTGGCGGGATCGTTTACCAGTATGTCAATAGCCGGATATCCGTCAATTTTTCTGCCGAAGTGTTCCCGCATTGTTGTGAAATCCACAAACCCCGCGTTTTCGGGTACCTGTGAAGCCATCATGGCGTCGCCGCCGGTACCTCCAGCGCCGGAGTAGATACCCACAACCTCCAGTTCCACTTTGGATTTCGTCTCGAATACGTCCAGCGTAACTTTATCCCCTGGTTTCAGATGATTGCGCTGGGCCACTTCTTTAGAAAGGATGATGACGTGTTTATCGTCTTCCCGGATATGGCGTCCCTCTTCCAATGTGAACTTACCACTTTGAAATTCCTTGCATTGTTCTGAATTCAGCACGGCGGTATTGGGAACGCCACTGCCCGATACGTTAAAACTGCCGGGGATATAATCAAAGTTGACGCCATTACCCCAAAATCCTCGTTCCGCCTGGGCGTTGATGCCGGCCACGCCGTCCAGCTTTTTGACCGCATTCACAATTTCCTCGGTTACAAAATCGCCCGTATAAGACTGTATCTCACCGAATTCTCCCTGCGTGCTGTCTTTGGGGCCGTTTTCATCGTCTGCCTTCAGCCGGACGATGCCGCCGACCTCCTGACGCATGTTCGCCGCGCTGTTTTGGGCGGCGTCTTGGATTGCCATACCGGTCAGGGCGAAGGCGGATAAGCAGGTAAGAATCAGGAAAAGAATCAGGGTTCGTACCCGTTGCCGCCAGCAATACAGCAGCGCTCGTTTTACAAAATTCATAGTTTATTACCTCCTAACTCATTTTCGTAAGAATTTCTTTTGGTTTCAGGGAAAATATTCCCGTGCAGGACGCTACAACCGCAATGCCCATAGCCGCCGCCTGACAGAGGAAAAGCAGCAAGGTCGTAACTCCTCCGATTTGCAGGTAGGCCGTTGTGCCCGTGTCCGAGGCGAGGCCGGTTTCAATCGCGCCCAAATCCACATTTGTTTGAGGCAGTCCACCCAGCAGCAGCCGTTCCAAACCTCCGGATATGGCGATTGCAAGCACAGCGGCGCACAAAAAGGCAACCAAGAACACCGCAAATACCTCTGACAGGAATTGTAAAACGATTTCCCGTTTCGATTTCCCGATCGAAAGCAGAATGCCCGCTTCATGGATTCTTCCCCGGATGCGCATGGTGAGAATGAGAATCAGAATGACCATGCTCACAATGGATATGCAGACGATCAAGATCCGCGTCAGGTTCTGTATCGAACTGAGGCTGTCCGCAATCTTCCCATATTGGAAATCGTTCTCCCGCAGGAAAAACTGCCCCCAGTCGATCGCGTCCATTTTCTCCACTTTACCGGTAATGTCGCGCAGCGATAATGGATCGGCAACATAGAAATTCACTTCCCCGGCGTATTGCCCGGCGCTGGCTTCCTCAAGCTCCAATAAAAGAGCGTGATCCGAGAAAATCAGGTTTTCACTCCGGCCGGGCGTTGGGGAATCCGCTTCAGCCTGTGGTACGACTTCTTTGTATATCCCGGCGATCTCCGCCTGACTAAAGGCGCTTTTTTCAGGGATGGAATCCTTATATTCGCCGTTCTCCCGTTCAAGGCCCGCATGCGTAAACCGAACGGTATCGCCAACCTTCAAGTGGTTGGCGGCGGCAAGCTGCTCGCTGATGAGCACCTTATTTTGATCTCCTTTCGTGAGATGCCGTCCATCCGTCAGCTTAAGCTTCCCTTCCAAAAACTGATCCGCCAGGGACGTATAGTGCATGGCCGCCACTTTACCCATGTTGCTTCCATCGTTGTGCCCAGCGCCTGGAATGAAATTGACCGCGTCGCTCCTCGCGTAACCGTAATTCAGGGCGTTGCAGTATTTGATATTGCCGCCGCCCATGATTTCCTTGATGACATCCTCCGATATAGCGGGGGGCGGCCCTTCCTTTTGAGCGATCTCCCCATCCTTGAAATCCAGCCTGGGAGACGGACGCAGATAGAACGCGCCGCCAACGGACGTGCGCAGATCTTTGGCGACGGCGTCTGTCGCGCCCAATATGGAAAAGCAGGAGATCAGGAATACGGATACAATGCTAAACAGCAGAAACAGGACGACAGTCTGTCCCTTTTTACGGCTAATGTAAAAAAGTGACCGTCTGAATACATTCATAAAAAAACCCATCCTTTCGTATCTGATGAACTCAGTATACAAAAGGATGGTTTTCCTTTGGCTTCGATTTGATTTAGTTTTGGTTTCGCTGAAACCAAATGGTAAAACATACGCCGCGCTCTGTGTTTTGTATCTGGTAAGGCAGGCCATGCAAATCGAGTATGGTTTTCACAATATACAGTCCCAGGCCGGAACCCCCCGACTGCTTGTTGCGGGATTCCTCCACACGGGTAAGCGGTGCGAACAAATCAGGCATTTTCTTCTCCGGAATTTGCACGCCTGAGTTTTCGACCGTCAGGATTTTCTCAGTCAACGTAACCGTCACTGTCTCACCCTCGGGAGAGTATAGAATCGCATTGCTCAGAACATTAGAAATCACCTTTTCAAACAGCTTCCGATCCAACGAAAGAGCGGCGGGCTCCAAAGCGGCGCTATGGATCGCAATTTTTTTCTTTGACGCCAGCGGTTCGTAAGTATCCAGGCATTCCCGTACCAGCAGACTCAGGTCAATAGATCGCTTGGATAGTTGGAAGCCGTCAGCGGTTAGTCTGGAAACCGTCAGGATCTCTTTCAACAGATTTTCCATGCGTTCCACTGTTTCAAGGGTCACCGGCAGATGCTTTTCCTTGTTTTTGTAATCTCCGATCCCATAGATCATGCTTTCGACTTGTCCCTTTAAGATGGTGATTGGGGTTTTCAGTTCGTGGGAAACGGCGGCGAAAAAGGCCCGGCGCTGCTTTTCCTGCTTTCGCTCTTTCTCAATATCCATTTGCAGTTGCTGATTGGCGTTTTCTAACTCGCCTATTGTTGCGCTTAACTTCTGCGCCATCCTATTCAGGCTGCCCGCCAGCACGCCCAGCTCGTCCGTCCGGTTGATGTCGCAATGCCAGGTCATATCCAGCTCTGACATTCGTTTGGAAATCCGGCTGATTTCCTGCACCGGCTTCGCCAGTATCCTGCTGCATAAAAAGGAGCCAAGTACAGAAATAATAAAAATAGTGAGGAGAATCCATGGGAACAATTTTAAGAAGGCATTCGACATTTCATTGACCGCTTTGAGCTCTTGGGCTGTCATGACAGTGTAGGAGACATCAGAATCCGTAAACCGGATCATGGACGCCATAGTCTGCGTTGCGCCGACCCCGCCCGCGCCGCCTTGCCGCAATACATCAGAGTTGCCGAACATCAGGGTCTCTTCACCGCTCTGTAAGGAGACTGTGGCCTGGTTTTCAATGCAGAAATCCACAATGATCTTCTCCGCGTCCTTTCGGGATACGGTTTGAAGCTGCTCCATAAGCTGATCGACACGCTCTGAAAAGCGCTCGTTGATTTGAGCCTTATAGCTCTGCGGTGTCGCAACCATAGCGATCCCATAAATCAAAAGACTCGTTAGCATCAGAATAGCTGTGATACTCAAAAATATTTTGATAAAAATACTGCTCTTAATCCGTTTTAGCAAAGCGATATCCCACCCCTCTAACCGTTTCAATACAGTCCGCATCCAGTTTCCGGCGTAGATTCATGATATGGATATTGACCGCTTTGTCGTAGCCAGCGAAATCGTAGCCCCACACCAAATCGAGCAGCTCATCTCTCGTAAACACCCGCCCTTTGTTTTTCATCAACAGATGGAGCAGATCAAATTCCAGCTTTGTCAAAGGGACGTCCTCACCGGATACATAGACGCGCAGCGATGCCGGATCAAGCTGAATGCTGCCATGACAGAGCAGCGCGTTCTCATCTTCGCTTTGTTTTTCTCTGGTACGGCGAAGGAGTGCTTCCACCCGTTTAAGCACCAGCTTGACTGAAAAGGGCTTTGTAATATAGTCGTCCGCCAATACGTCGAACCCTTTGAGCTGATCGTCCTCCTCGTCCAAGGCGGTGAGCATAAGCACAGGGACATTTGATTCCTTCCGGATCATCTCACAGACGGCATATCCGTCGATTTTTGGAAGCATTAAATCGAGAAGGACAAGGTCGTATTGTTTTTGGCGGAAAGCCGTAATTCCCTCCAACCCGTCTCCTGCCACATCCGCCGTATATCCCGCGTCGGTCAGCAGTTCTTTCAAAATGGTTTGTATCTCTATTTCATCTTCAATAATCAAAATGTTCGTGTCCAAAGGCAACACCTCCTGCTTCATCATAACACGCCATGATTTAGATTTGATTTTGTTTGTTGGATTTTTTCCTTTTATCTACTGGTTTTTCCGCATGAACCGGAATTGCCCAAGCATGATCGAATCGAATGACTCCCTTAATTTGCTTTTCCTCGCATAGCTTCTGTACTCGGCGCTCGGAGATTTTTTCAGCTGCCGCCTTAGGGTTATGTACCCAAACATGTTCATCCCTCCCAATAGCAGTATTGCGTCTTAAGGTGAAGTGTATTCGGAGAAACGAATAAAAGCAAGTCAGCGTCTATGAAACTTCCATGAATAAAAAGAGGAAATTTTCTTTGAAAAAAGCTTGCTTTTCCACCCGTGGTGCGTAAGCTGTGAGCCACAGGCAAGAAGCCAGTATAAAAACGGAAAGGCAGGTATCAATCATGAAAACAGGAAAAATCACAGCGAAGCTGAGGGACGCGGTTCCGGTTTGCCTCATGGTAGAGGACGCGGAGGTCATGCGGTACAAGAACATTGAGCTGCCGGACGCGCTCAAAGAAATCGAGATGAAGGACTTCCATTTTAACGTACACATGGACGGCAAAATCACCTTTGAAATCCACTATGAGGAAGGCGCGCTGCCAGAGGTGTTCCCGGAGCCTCGCGGCAGGAACGCCAGAGCCGCGAAGGTGGAGGCGCAGGCCCAAGAAATAGCGCAGGAGCCGACCGAGGGGCCAGCCGAGGACGAGGCGGCGGGAGAAATCGAACCCGACGCGAGCGACGAAGCTCCAGCCGAGGATGTCGAGGCCCCCTGTACTATGGAAATTGCCTTCAACCTTTCCGGTATCCGCCGCAAGGAGCTGGTGGTGGCGGTGGGGGCTTTACCGGCGCGGAGCCAGAGTACAAGGCGGCTCCCAGCTTTGCCTATGAAATCGGCGGCTACACCGTAGACAAGAACGGCACCTTGACCGGAGATAACAACCCGGCGCTGGTGGCCACGCTGGCGGAGCAAGGCTTCACCGCCGAATAATCAACCAAAAAGCCCCGCTTCGGCGGGGCTTTTTCGTGCCTCCCGCCGTGAAAAAAAGATATGTTTTAAGGCTTTTAGAGCTTGCTTTTTGACCCGTGGTGCGTAAGCTGTGACTCACAGAAAACGAACAGGAGGCCACCACCATGGCGAATTATCACATTGAAATCCAGCGGAGCAATGTAACCCTCGCGCAGTTCCTCCGGTATGTCCGGCAGCAATGCGAGAAGAAGGGCATTGACTTTTATATCGAGCGGGAGGATTTTGAAAAGCCGCACACCGAGTACTCCACAAGCTATTCCGTAATAGACGGCAAAAAGAAATGCCATTTTGCTGAGTATCGGACAGTCACGCGCTATCGCCGCAAGGTTTCCAGCTACCAAACCTCGGAAGGCTTCACCAGATACTACTACACCGACGAGCTGGAAGAATACGAGGAAACCGAATTGCACCGCTGGGACAGCGAAGAAAGCGCGGAGGACGCGCCCTGCAAGGCCGAAACCTTCAAGCAATTCGCCTGTGACTACCAGACCTACATCCTCAACTTTGACGGTTCCCGCTACAACGAATGTTGCGAGTTTACCTTTGACGACGAGCGCCGGGGCTGCGGGTACTACTACCAAGCGAACAGGGACGCGGAATGAGACAGCCAGCCCCGCCTCGGCGGGGTTCCTTTCTTCACGAAAAGGCTTGCTTTTCACCGCGTTGTATGTAATCTGTGACACAGGCCGGGAATACCGGCGAATAAAACGGCCACGCGCCGGGAAAGAGGTAACGTATGCACATGGAAAACCTACTGAAATCTTAGAGAAGGCTCCCTTAGAGGAGGGACGCAGCGCGGCGATTCTCGCGGCAGACCTCTACAAGGAAATTGCGCCGTTTCTGGAAAAGGGTATTGCAACCGAGCAGGAGGAATTGGACTTCTGCGGCATGGTGGACGTGGCGTTGGACGAAGGTGGCTTGACGGATCAGAACGCGCGCGCTGAGGCAACCGTTCAAATCTACGACGCAGCCGGTTTCCCACATCTCTGGAAGGGTTAAGACTTCCTGCGTAGGCCCCGCTTCGGCGGGGCTTTTTCGTGCCTCCCGCCGTGAAAAAAGATATGTTTTAAGGCTTTTGGAGCTTGCTTTTTGACCCGTGGTGCGTAAGCTGTGACTCACAGAAATGAAACATATCTTTAGGGAGGACGCGACTATGCTGCAAATATCCGCAATCGTAAGGAAAACCGAGGAGCTGTTCGACCTATTCAACCAGCACTTTTACGACGGTGAGCTTGCCCGCCCGGCCATCACCGTATCCCCGGATGGTAGACGCGGCGCTTACGGCTGGTGCAGTGTGCAAGAGGTATGGAAAACCGGGCGGGAAATGTACCGCGAGATCAACATATGCGCGGAATATCTCGACCGGCCCATGACAGAGGTTTGCGCGACCATGCTCCACGAAATGGCCCACCTCCACAACCTGCTTCATGAGGTCGAGGATACCAGCAACAACGGGTACTATCATAATATGAAGTTCAAAGCCACCGCCGAGGCGCACGGCCTGCATATTGAGAAGCACCAGAAATACGGCTGGACGATCACGACGCTGGCAGCGGAGGCGGAGGCATGGGTCAAGGAAACCCTCGGCGGCGAAGCGATCAACGCCAGCCGCCTCCCGGAAGGCGGCGCGGGCAAGGAAAAGGGTAAGAAATCCAAGAACCGCAGCATCAAATATGTCTGCCCGGAGTGCGGAGCCATCATCCGGGCGACGAAGGAAGTCAATGTGGTATGCGGGGATTGCGGCGTACCTTTCGAGCGATGGTAAATTCAAATTGAAAATCTGCGAACATAAATTTTCTGTTGATTAGCGCGAGTTTTCATGGTATAATTTTATCATCCTTAGATAGTGAGGTGTCATTGTGCGAATTTGCTATAACAAGCTGTGGAAGCTGTTGATTGATAAAAACATGAACAAAAAGGATTTGCGTGAATTAGCGGGTATCAGTTCCGCCTCCATCGCTAAATTGGGAAAATGTGAGAATATTACCACGGATGTCTTGTTAAAAATCTGTGAGGCCCTTAAATGCGACATCTCGGATATAATGGAAATTGAGAATCATTCGTGGAATGATAGCAATCGTGAAGTGGAGGCTTAACAATGTTTAATTCAATAGAATTGTTTAGCGGAACCGGGGGACTTGCCTTAGGATTACAGCAAGCGGGATTCGATCATAGCGCTTTGCTGGAATGGGACAAAGACTCTTGTGACAATATTAAAGCGAATATCCAGCGGGGCTTTCCTGATATTCAACATTGGAACGTGATTCAAACAGATGTTAGATTGGTGCATTACGACGAGTATCAGCAAATACGAGTTGTATCCGGCGGCCCTCCTTGCCAGCCGTTTTCCTTGGGCGGCAAGCATGGAGCGTATAATGACAAGAGGGATATGTTTCCTGAAGCGGTTCGAGCGGTTCGGGAATTGAGGCCACAAGCATTTATCTTTGAAAATGTAAAGGGTTTGCTCCGCAAGTCCTTTAGCTCCTATTTCAATTACATAATTTTGCAGCTCACTTATCCCGAAGTGGTTAAGAAGCAAGGAATGGAATGGACGGAGCATCTAAAGATTTTGGAGGAGTATCATACTTCCCCCTCCACAAAAGGCCTAACATATAATGTGGTGTTTCGCTTGTTAAACGCCGCTGATTATGGAGTGCCGCAGGTAAGGCATCGTGTCATAATAGTTGGTTTTAGAAACGACATTAACGCGAATTGGTCGTTTCCTGATCCGACTCATTCACGGGATTCGCTCCTCTATTCAAAATGGATAACTGGGGAATATTGGGACGAGCATAAAATATCAAAGAAGAAACGCCCCTCAATAACTCCAGAAGAAACGGGGAAAATCCAAAAGCGTGTTGAGGGGAAAACCTCTCTGTTAAGATGGGCGACCGTGCGAGACGCGATTGGAGATTTGCCCGATCCTCGTAAAGGACGGGCATCATTGGCCTATCTTAACCATGAATTTCGTGATGGCGCGCGGACATATCCCGGTCATTCGGGAAGCGTTTTAGATGAACCATCCAAGACGCTTAAAGCAGGGGCTCATGGAGTCCCTGGCGGCGAGAATATGTTGGTTTTAGATGATGGTTCTTTGCGATATTACACCGTACGGGAAAGCGCCAGAATACAAACCTTCCCTGATAACTATGTTTTTTCAGGGTCTTGGACTGAAAGCATGAGACAAATCGGCAACGCGGTTCCTGTAAGATTAGCCAATGTTATTGGCACATCTGTCGCGCGGCAGTTGGAAAGGGAAGATCATAATGATGAATAAAGACAGCTTACCTATAATACCACCTTTTAACCCATTGGATAAAAGGAATCTCGGTGAAAGTGTAGCGGACGCGCTACTTTCCACGGAAATCCATTCATTACCGCCCGAGCCATTCATTGGCGCGGGTGTGTATGTCCTTTACTACAAAGGAGATTTTCCCGCTTATCGGAAATTAGCGGAGCAAAATCAAAATGGTAAATTCACAAGTCCTATTTATATTGGTAAAGCCGTTCCCGCTGGCGCGCGAAAGGGTGGGCTGGGATTAGATGTATCTCACGGTCAGGCTCTGCAAAAACGACTTTCTGAACACGCGGAATCGGTAGCCGCGTCATCTAATTTAGCTGTTGAGGACTTCTTTTGCCGTTTTCTTGTCGTTGACGATATTTGGATACCATTGGCGGAGTCTATGCTAATTGAGCGGTTTCAACCTGTATGGAACCGTGTTTTGGATGGCTTTGGCAACCATGACCCTGGAAAGGGGCGCTATAACCAGCAAAAGTCTCCTTGGGATTGTCTGCATAACGGTCGTCCTTGGGCTGAACGTTTACAACCGTGCCCTTTATCGGAAAGAGAATTAAATGAGAGGGTTGCGGATTATTTGAGTAAAACTCTTGGGAGTTGATCCTATGGGACGCGATCCAGAGATAACCCACAAAATAATGTCTGCGGTTAAATCCAAAAACACACGGCCTGAGATACTACTTAGACATGAATTATGGCGGCGTGGTCTGCGTTATCGAGTAAACTATAAAGGTCTTCCCGGAAAGCCAGATATTGTATTTGCCAAGGCGAGGCTGGCCGTTTTTTGCGATGGTGACTATTGGCATGGGCATAACTGGGCAATACGAGGCCTGAAAAATATTGAAGAAGAGTTTTCCCGATATTCCGAATTTTGGGTAAATAAAATTAAAGGGAATATGGAGCGCGATCAAAGGGTAAATGAGCAACTCAATCAATTAGGATGGACGGTTATTCGATTATGGGAAAGTGAGATAGAAAAAGACCTTATGGTCTGCGTGGATAACGTACTTAAAGCATATCACGCGGCAATTTTGTCTTCACATTCAAATATTTAAAATTTTCGCGGGGACATAGGTTCCCGCGAATTTTTTAATAAAATTCAGTACGTCAAATACACTTTTTAGCGGGGACTTACGCGTTGCGTTTGGTGATATAGAGGGTGTTCAGAAATAGAGAGAAAACATCGTCAAGTATCTTGGCCCGGAGGCATGACGGAAAATCCGAGCCGCCATGGTTAGCGCCGGAAATAGAAAAAGTCCGGAAAGCCCACAGATAGCGGGTTTTCCGGGCATAAACGAAAGATAGCTCCCCGAAATGGGAAGCTATCTTTCTATCAAAGTTTGTCCTTTGATTTGGTGCGGGAAACAGGACTTGAACCTGCATGTTGTCGCCAACACACGGACCTGAACCGTGCGCGTCTGCCAATTCCGCCATTCCCGCGGAACAAAAAATGGTGGATGGGGATGGATTCGAACCATCGAAGTCTGTGACGGCAGATTTACAGTCTGCTCCCTTTGGCCGCTCGGGAACCCATCCACGAATAAACATATTATATTGTTGGAGCTGGTGATGGGACTCGAACCCGCAACCTGCTGATTACAAATCAGCTGCTCTGCCAATTGAGCTACACCAGCAAGGAGTGAAAACAGTGGCTTGTGGCGACCCGGAGGGGGCTCGAACCCCTGACCTCCAGCGTGACAGGCTGGCATTCTAACCATCTGAACTACCGGGCCGGATAACTTTGGTGGGCCTTCAGGGACTCGAACCCCGGACCAATCGGTTATGAGCCGACCGCTCTGACCAACTGAGCTAAAGGCCCACAGCAATGAACAAAATGGTGACCCCTAGGAGACTCGAACTCCTGTTACCGCCGTGAAAGGGCGGTGTCTTAACCGCTTGACCAAGGGGCCGAAAGTGTGGTCGGGGTGGAGGGATTTGAACCCACGACCCCATGCTCCCAAAGCACGTACGCTACCGAACTGCGCTACACCCCGTTCGTTTGCTTTCGCAATCGCACGCTAATCATTATACATAAGCTCCCGAATCTTGTCAACCGTAATTTAAAGACTTTTTTAAATAGTTTTAAGTACTTTCTTCATTATTAAAACAGAGTTAAAAACAATTTTTTATTGATTTAATGATAAAGATTGCTTTATAACTTCTTATTAGTGTTTGTAGGTAATCACCGAAGGTGACTTGAAATGAAGCTTTACCGCAGACGTCTTTGTTTCTTCTTAGTTAATTAATAGAGTGGCTCTAGAGAGTTGGACCCGTTTCGACGCATAAAATGTTGTATAAATAGCGCTTTTTAAAAGTTCAATTCCACTCTCTCGTTTTCTTTTCAATATCATAAATTTTCGAACAGGAAGCGCGGCCTAATTACGAAAAATGACTTGCTGAGAAGCATCCCATACCCCCTCTACGTTTTGAAAATAGTCGTCAATGTGAAGTTGCATAATGAAGTAAAATATGGTATAATTAAGCAATAAATAGTAGCTATGTTGTTGTTACATTTTAATTATGTAAGGAGACCGACTATGAAAAGTCAAGGTAAAAACGAGTACGGGTAAAAAAGGAAAAGAGAGTAAGGCAAGTAAACCGGCTGGTTTGGAAAGAATTGGAAATGGCTCGATGCTTAGGGAAGGCCTAAAGCAATGTTGTTAGGCAATAAAACGAAGATCCCCCGAAAGAGCTTATGGGGGGAGAATAGCCAGAGCACAGTAATTAATATTTCCACTGGTCGACCTTGAAGCTTAATAGTCAACAAACGTGGAATTATTCCTTGCAACATTATGAGTAGCGTTTATTAAGGCGTAACGAAGCATAGAAGAACTGCATTTTAGACATCCTGGTACTGCGGGCTAAAAAATTGCCGGATTTGATAACAGCGGAATCAAGACCGGCATTGACAAGCGGCTCACATGAACCCGCGAACCTTGAAAAATCACCGATAGAGAGAAAATCATGACGCCATTGATGAACCCAATACTTTAGACGGCCATGATGGGGGATTCCAACGGATCTTGCCCCCAAAGCCAGGACGAGAACATCGCACTGCTGTAAGAACAGATAATCATTCATCGCCAAGGCCTTGACAAGAATGAAAGGATTCACCTTGCCCGTCTTAGTTTTACGGATGACGGAGCGGCTCAGAAAGGCCGGTTGCATAAAATTGATTACAGAAAGCCGATAACCCTTGTTGAAGAGGGAGAAGATCAGGTTTTCGGCGTAGTGAACCGTGGATTCCATGCCGATAACCAGATTATCCTTTGGAAACAATACATGTTCGTTCTAAAACAACGAAAATCCCGCATATCGTTGCTGGAAGAGCAAGGTGAAAAAAGGCTCCGCCGTATTTGTTTATGGCTGCGGCAGTGTGGGTGTTCTTGCCAATGTCGACGCTGCGGTAAATCATGATTAGAAATACCTCATATACGGTATTTTCTGCGCCGTGTTCCACTTGGTTCTACCCATGTAGCCTTGCGCGAAATTGTAGCTTGACAGCTTATCCAACCAATTAACAATCGGGATAGAGCTGTGGCGGCAAACTCCTGTGAGTAGTCTTTTACAGGTCTATAAGCTGTTCACGGCATCTGCCTCACTGTAGCAAAATCTTTGATTTGAAAGGAGTGTGTGGTTACACGCGGTTTATGCCTGTGTATATCATACAAAAATCATTATAATGGCAAAGCTGACAGTAAAGGATCTCGACGTTAAGTCAAAGCGCGTCCTCGTGCGCGTGGACTTTAACGTTCCTATTGACGACAACAATGAAATAACGGATGATAACCGCATTGTTTCATCCCTGCCTACGATTAAATACTTAATTAATGAAGGAGCAAAGGTTATACTCTGCTCTCATCTTGGCAGGCCCAAGGGCAAGTTTGATGAAAAGTACTCCCTTTCGCCCGTTGCGAAACGACTTGCCGAACTGCTTCCGGATACCCGTGTCGAGTTCGCGCACGACGTTATAGGACCCGACGCTCAGGAAAAGGCTTCGTCCCTCAAGGACGGAGAGGTTCTCCTGCTTGAAAACGTTCGTTTTCATAAGGAGGAAACCGATAACGACGAGGAGTTCGCAAAGAAACTCGCTTCCTTTGCAGACATTTTCGTTTCAGACGCATTCGGTTCAGTACACAGGGCGCATGCTTCAACCGCCGGCGTGGCAAAGTTTTTGCCTGCTGCCGCCGGATTTTTGATTGAAAAGGAACTCAGGTTCCTGTACGGAGCGCTTGAGAACCCTAAGCGGCCTTTTGTCGCAATCATGGGCGGCGCGAAAGTGGCTGACAAGATAGGAGTAATCCGAAACCTTCTAAAAAAATGCGACGCCATACTCATTGGCGGAGGAATGGCCTACACATTTTTTAAGGCCCTTGGATACGAAATAGGCAATTCGCTCCTTGATAATGACAGCGTGGGCTTGGCGGCCGATTTAATGAAGGAGGCAGAGGAACGTGGAGTAAAGATGCTTCTCCCCGTTGATACCGTTGCCGCAAAGGAGTATTCGGCCGACGCGGAGCATAAGACCGTACCCAGCGACTCAATTCCCGCGGGGTGGGAAGGCCTTGATATAGGGGTAAAAACACAGGAGGTGTATGCCCGTGAGATAATATCCGCAAAAACCGTTGTCTGGAATGGACCAATGGGCGTATTCGAATTTCCCGCGTTTGAAAACGGTACCGCCGCCGTCGCGCTTGCATGCGCGGCATGCAAAGGCGTTACGATAATTGGTGGTGGGGATTCCGCCGCCGCGGTAAAGAAACTGGGGCTAGCTGAAAAGATAACCCATGTATCCACAGGCGGCGGCGCCTCGCTTGAGCTTCTGGAGGGCAGGGAACTCCCCGGTATCACAGTTCTTAACGATAAGTAAGGAGCAAAGAGATGAAAAGAAAACCTATTATTGCAGGCAACTGGAAGATGAATATGACCCCGAGCGAGGCTGTTAAGCTTGTTAAGGAGCTCATGCCGCTTGTAAAGGATGCGGACTGCGACGTTGTCATTTGTCCCCCATTTGTTGATATTCCCGCGGTTTGCGAAATATTGGAAAATACAAATATAAAGGTTGGCGCACAAAACGCCCATTGGGCAGCAAACGGCGCCTTTACCGGAGAGATAAGCGCGGCTATGCTTTCAGAACTGAATGTAAAATACGCTATAATAGGGCATAGCGAGCGCCGGCAATACTTCGGCGAAACGGACGATACTGTCAGTTCTCGCGCAAAAGCAGTAATTTCGCAGGGCATTATTCCGATAATATGCGTGGGAGAAAGTCACGGGCAGCGTGAGGCCCAGGAAACCGACGCCGTATTGTCAAAACAAATAACCGCGGCTTTTAATGGGATCCCCGCTTCCGACGTCCCCCACTGCGTAATAGCCTATGAGCCTATTTGGGCGATAGGTACCGGCAGGACCGCAACAGAGGCCATGGCAAACGAAACCATAGGAATGATCAGGTCGCTGATACGCAACCTATATAGCGATGAGGTAGCAGAAAGCCTCCGTATACAATATGGAGGAAGCATGAACGCGCGCAATGCCAAGCCGCTCATGGCAATGCCTGAAATAGACGGAGGTCTTATCGGCGGCGCCAGCTTAAAGGCATTCGATTTTTCCGAGATAGTAAAAGCCGCGCATTCAGAAAATACGATATGAGGTATATATGAAACCATTGACAGCACTTATAATCCTCGACGGCTTTGGATACTCAAAATCGATTGAGGGAAACGCCATCAGGGAAGCTGGAATCCCCTATATACGCTCCCTAAAGGCCCGATACCCTCATACTACAATTATGGCCTCGGGCCTAGCGGTAGGGCTTCCGGATGGGCAGATGGGGAACTCCGAGGTGGGCCATCTGAATATTGGGGCTGGCAGAGTTATAAAGCAGGAATTAGTCAGGATAAACGATGCCGTTATCGATGGAAGCTTTTACGAGAACCAAGCCTTTTTAGGCGCTGTTGACAACTGTAAAAGACATAACTCCGCGCTGCATCTAATGGGCCTGTGCTCGGACGGAGGAGTTCATAGCCACTTAAATCACCTGTATGCGCTGCTTGACCTGGCTAAATCAAACGGTCTTGACAAAATATATATACACTGTTTTATGGACGGCCGCGACGTGCCCCCAGACAGTGGGATTAGGTTTATCGGGGAACTTCAGTCAAAGCTTGCTCAGCTCAAATGCGGCCGTATAGCCACCGTTATGGGCCGGTACTACGCTATGGACCGCGATCATCGTTATGAGCGTGTGGAGAAGGCGTATAATGCCATCGTTTACGGTGAAGGGCTGCATTCATCCTCCCCCTACGAAGCCGTCAAGGCCTCATACGAGGCAGGAATTACCGATGAATTTATAGTGCCTGTAGTCATAGATGGGGATCGCCAAACCAGCATACGGACAAATGACAGCGTAATCTTTTTCAATTTCCGCCCGGATAGGGCGCGTGAACTTACCCGAGCGCTGCTGTTTGAGGAATTTGAAGGTTTTAACAGAAGGGCTAGCCTGCTTCCCCTGTTTTTTGTGTCCATGACGCAATATGATAAGGAGTTCGAGGGAAAACTTCATATAGCGTTTGGGCCTGAGGGCATTGAAAATACTTTTGGCGAGTACATTTCAAAAGCGGGGCTTACGCAGCTTAGAATTGCGGAAACCGAAAAATACGCGCATGTAACCTTTTTCTTCAATGGCGGCGTAGAAGCGCTTAATCCAGGCGAGGATCGCGTGCTCATATCCTCTCCAAAGGTATCCACCTATGACCTGGCTCCGGCGATGAGCGCGTATGAGGTCGCGGACGAGGCTGTGAGACGCGTTAAGAGCGGGCTTTATGACGTTATGATATTGAACTTCGCCAACCCTGACATGGTGGGCCACACCGGCGTTATGGCAGCGGCCGTCGAAGCGGTAAGAACGGTTGACGAATGCGTTAAGCGCGTTGTCGGCTCTATATTGGAAAACGGGGGCTGCGCTATTATAACGGCTGACCACGGAAACAGCGAAATGATGACCGATCCGGATACAGGAGTCCCCTTTACAGCGCATACCACCTCCCCTGTCCCCCTAATCCTGGCCGCTCCCGCTATGAAAAACGCGACCTTGAGAAATGGCGGAAGCTTATGCGACATAGCGCCCACAATGCTTCAAATAATAGGATTGGAGCAACCTGTAGAAATGACCGGAAAGAGCCTTATAGCTGATAAAGGAAATCTGTAAAGATTATTCTATTGCCGCCGGTTGTATATTCTGCTATACTTTAGCCGTACTTTCATGAAAAGGTACGGCTTTTATGTTAAATTATTTAGGGAGAGATGCTTTTTGAAACGCGTTATCGCTTTACTAACAATAATTGGCCTTGCATTGTCCTTGATCTCGTGCGGCAATGATCAGCCCTCTTCGCTGATATCGGAACAGAATGGTGAAAAACCGTTTGAAACCGCCTCTGAGACTTTACCTGAAGCTACGGAAAACAGCGAGTACGGATCCAATGCTACCGTAAGCGTATTAAATTCCGTCGCATATCTTTTTGGTGATGCAAACATCCTATATGGCGCTGTAGAGTACAGAAATGACGGAAACTGTCCTGTCGTGCTGTCCAGCGCAAAATTTGTCTTTGAATCCGGCTCATACAGCCTTGATCAAGAGTTTACGCCAATGCTGTGTCAATATGACGTATTATATCCTGGCGACACGTCATATGTAACCTACTGGGGTACTCCTGATGAGGATGCAAAGTTTAAATCCGATATAGGCCTTACAGCCAGCCTGGAATGCGAAAAGGCCGCGGCTGACCGGATTGATCTTGAGGTTAGCGGACTTCTTGTCGCTGATAACTATCCCGGGTTCTCCACACTTTCGGGAACGGTAGAGAACAAAAGCGGGACGGACTGTAATCTTAACCTCGTTTACGCGGCCTTTTATGACGATTCCGGATCGCTTATAGGCGTCTGGCACTTTTCCGAGAACGCAACGTTAAAATCAGGCGTTGCTCATAGCTTTGTCGTCGATATGACGGAGCTTGCTGTCGACGGTCTTTCAAGCAGGGCGTCAGCTATAAAGGCGTCGGGCTTTGGATTTAATTAGAGCATTATGCATATAAGCCCGTTGCATCCGTCATTAACCATCCTCTGTATTGTGGATTGAAGCTTTTGCTTAACAGGATCCGGCATGCGGTTCACCTTTCCCGCCATTCCGTCCTTTACAAGGTCGTAAAGCGGCTTGCCGAATATGTTGGTGCTCCATATGCCTTCAGGATCCTTATCAAACGTATCCATTAGGTATTGCATAAATTCCTCCGACTGTTCTTCTGTGCCAACCAGAGGCGAAACCTCGGAATCTATATCAACCCTAATCAAATGCAGCCCTGATGCCCTTGCTCTCAGCTTTACGCCGAACCGTCCGCCCTGCTGAACGATCTCTGGCTCGTCAAGAACCATATCGTCGGGTTCTGGAGGCACCATTCCGTATCCGGTCCGTGCCGCCTCTTCCAAGCCCGCCTTTATATGGTCGTATTCCTGTTTTGCTTTCGAGAATTCCTTAAGCGTAGATATTAGGTGATAATCGTCCTCTATCTCAATTCCGCATTGTTCTCCTAAAATTCTGTAGAACATGCCCTCGTCGGGGGAAAGCTCAAGACGTATGGTGCCGCTCCCCATTTCGATAGTTTCCAACTTGCAAGGCTTATAATCCTCTATGCCCTGTAAGGCGTCCCTCAGCACCGCATAGTCGCGCATCTTGGATAATTCGCCTATATTCTCGTTGACGGCCTTCAGCGCCCTCTGCGCAAGCCAATGCGATACCCCCAGCGCTCTCAGCCATGACGGGATATCTATCTGTATCATCTTTATCGGGAACTCCATGAGTATTCCCTCAAGTATTGAATTGGCCTGATCTACGCTCATGTTCAAAACATCCATCGGCACGACCGTGGCGTTATACCTTTCATGCATCGCTTCAGCAAGCATAGCGGTTTCGTCCGCTTCCGGATGAATGCTGTTAAGAATTACGATGAACGGCTTGCCCTGAGCCTGAAGTTCGCTTACAACGCGCTCCTCGGAGCTTACATATGCTTCCCTCTCAATGCCAGTTATGCTTCCGTCTGTAGTCATTACCAGGCCAATCGTGGAATGCTCCGTAATAACCTTCCTGGTTCCTATCTCGGCGGCTTCCTCGAACGGGATATCGTAATCGAACCACGGCGTTCTAACCATGCGAGGCACGTCGGCCTCGGTGTGCCCTATCGCCCCATCTACCATATAGCCAACACAGTCTACCATTCTGATTCGAAACCCGATCTTCTCGTCCAGAGTAAGCTCAACAGCATCATTTGGAACAAACTTCGGCTGGGTCGTCATTATCGTCTTACCGGACCCGCTTTGCGGCAGTTCGTCGATCAAGCGTTCCTTAACATGCTCGTTTTCCACATTTGGTACGACAAGCAGATCCATGAAGCGCTTAATAAACGTCGACTTTCCCGTCCTAACAGGGCCCACCACGCCCATGTATATATCTCCCTGTGTCCTTTGAGCAATATCCTTGTAAAGCTCCGATCTATCCATTTTATTACCTCCCGACATGCACTTTGTCCGCATATTCGCTAGATATATATGTCTGTTGAGTTTCCAGTAGTACTAACACACCCTCTATTGTTTGAAATTAACGCTTCTCATTAGCGTTGACATGCCATATACATATGTTATAATTTAATTAAGTTATTTACTGCTAACTCTATTTAATGGGGAAACTATGGATAAAAGAACCTTACTGCAGCTTAAACCGGGTCAAAGCGGTCTGATATACGGTATGGCCGGCGGGTCCGCCCTGAAGCGGCGGCTTATTGATATGGGTATAATTCCGGGCACTGAGATTCAGGTTTGCAAGGTAGCTCCTCTTGGCGATCCTATTGAGGTGCGTCTCCGTGGCTATCAGCTGTCCCTCAGACGTGCTGATGCTTCAAATATATTTCTAATGGACGCGGATGAAGCACAGAACTTTTTGCTTAAGCAGCGGACGCTTATGCTGGAGCGTGAAAAAAAGGGGAAGACGCTTCTTAAAAAAGTTGTCCATTCGGACAGGTCCGATGCAGACGAGCACGAAAGGGCCGCACGGCTTACCGAACTTATGATAAGCCGCGCCGCGCCGTGTGAGAACGGTAGGCGTAATGCGCATGCGAAGGCCTGCGCAATAGAAGCCTCCGAAGACCAGTGCCCCGTCAAGCTTGCTCTGATAGGAAACCCAAATTGCGGCAAAACCACGCTGTTTAACGCAATGACCGGTTCAAGAGAATATGTGGGGAACTGGCCTGGGGTAACCGTTGAAAAAAAGGAAGGTAAAATAAGAACAAGGCGCCGTAAGCGGGGGCGCTGTCCAGATGGTCTGTGCACCATGGGCCATGAAATGACGCTTGTTGATCTGCCTGGCATATATTCGCTTTCGCCAAACTCAATGGAGGAGATAGTATCTCGTGATTTTATAATAAAAGAAAAGCCCGACGCAATTATAAATATAGTTGACGGCACCAATCTTGAACGCAACCTATACCTTACCATTCAGCTTTTGGAGCTGGAGGTGCCTATGATTATAGCGCTTAATATGATGGACGAGGTCGAGCGCAAGGGCGACATGATCGACTGCAGGGCGCTGTCCCGAGAACTGGGAATTCCCGTTATACCCATAAGTGCCAGAACGGGGAAGGGCGTTGACGACCTCATTACATCGGCTCAGAAGCTTATTCAGGCCGTGCATACACAGTTTCATGAGGGATTCAACATTGAGCCCGACGATCTTTACGACGATTATACGCACTCGTTCCACCACCGAATTGGCGAAATTATCGAACCGTATGTGAATAAGTCGGGGTTGTCCCGCCATTGGGCCGAAATCAAGCTTCTTGAGGGCGACAGGCTCACGCTGAAAGCGCTGAATCTCAGCGAGCAAGACTCGGAAAGGGTAGCCGCCGTTGTTGCCGAATACGCCTTCAACAGCGAAATAGGCGATAACGAGGCCATGGTCGCTGAAAGCCGCTACAGATATATTGAGCACGTGGTAGGCTTAGCTCTCAAACGTAAGCACAGGGAGGGCGTACCATCAATTAGCGACAGGATAGATAAGGTCCTTACGAATAAATTTCTGGCGCTCCCCGTTTTCATATGCATAATGGCCCTGATCTTCTTCCTGACCTTTGGTTCGGCCGGCGCATGGCTGTCCGACTTGGTTGGCGGATTTATTGACGATACTTTTTCCCCGTTTGTACGCGCAGCTCTGGCGAACATGGGCGCCATGGACTGGCTGACAAGCCTTATCTGCGATGGAATCATCGCTGGCGTAGGAGGGGTTATAGTGTTTTTGCCCCAAATCGCCCTGCTTTTCCTCTGCCTGTCCATATTGGAGGACAGCGGCTATATGAGCCGCATAGCCTTTATAATGGATAGGCCCATGCGCAGGTTTGGACTGAGCGGAAAAAGCTTTATCCCCTTGCTTATGGGCTTTGGATGCACGGTTCCCGCCACAATGGGCGCCCGAACCATGGAAAACCTGCGTGATAAACGCATGACAATTATGCTTCTCCCGTTTATGAGCTGTTCAGCCAAGCTTCCCGTATATGCGCTTATGGCAGGCGCATTCTTTGGCAGGAATGCGGCTATAGTAATAATAAGCCTGTATGCGCTGGGAATATTTGCGGGGATATTATCCGGCTTCGTTTTCAAGAAAACTCTGTTTAAAGGCGCCGATGCCCAATTTTTGATTGAACTGCCGCCATACCGGCTGCCCAGCATCAGAAATACGCTTCTCAACGTATGGGAAAAGGTAAAACATTTTCTTGAAAAGGCGGGAACCTTAATATTTGCCATGAGCGTCGTTATATGGTTTTTGATGAGTTTTGATTTCTCATTCTCAATGGTTGAAAACAAAGCTCAGAGCATGCTGGGGGTGATGGGCGGTTTTATAGCTCCGGTTTTAGCTCCTCTGGGCTTCGGATCATGGCAGGCGGCGGTAGCGCTGCTTTCAGGCATCGTAGCAAAGGAAGCTGTCGTGAGCAGCATGTCCGTATTTTACGGATTTGCTGCCGACGCTTCCAACCAAGCTGTGTTCGGCGCCCTATCCGGCTCATTTACGCCGCTCGCCGCTTACAGCTTTCTAGTGTTTGTCCTGTTATATACGCCCTGTATGGCATCCGTCGCCACAATGAGAAGGGAGCTTAACAGCGGTAAATGGACCGCGATAACAGTGGCGTATCAAATAGCAATAGCTTATTTGACATCACTTGTGATATATCAGCTCGGATCCCTGTTTTTATAAAGCTCTATTAAGCTTATAGGAGGAAGTATGCACTGGTTATTCTATCTGATAGCGGCATTGATAGCCGGCTGGACCATATATTGTCTGGTTATGGCATGGAAAAACCGAAAAAACGTCTGCAAGAACGGCTGCGATGGCTGCCCAAGAAGCAGCCGCTGCAAACGATAAGCAAACGTTTCAATCGTACAAAATAGAGAGTTTAAGCCCCGCCTTGGCATTGAAGGCAGGGCTTTGGCAACAGAGTTATTCTGCGCTTATGATCCGAAGGCATTTTAGATGACTTTTACTTTTAATTAGCGTCAGATTATATATTTTTCGAATTCTCCCTTTTGTCCTTTTAATACCGACCTTTTATCCTCGTACCCGGGCTTTCCCAGCAATGCGTATGTGGCGTTCTTCCCCTCCTCTACCCCGGGCTGGTCGAACGCGTCTATATTCAGCAATTCCCCCGCATAAGCCGTCTGCATTTCCAAAAGGCATATAAGCTGACCGATTGTAAAAGGATTGACCTCTGGAAGCGTGATTGTCTTGCTGAGGTGGCCGCTTTTTCTAACGGCGTACTCGGTGGCATATCGTTCAGCTGATATAAGTTCGCTTAGCGTATGGCCGCTAAGGAACGCAACGTCCCGAATATGGTCATAGGCATGGGGTATCATTACTTCCCTGCGGAAGCGCTCAACCCCAATAAATGTTATAACCTTATCAAACGGCCCCTCTGTATATAGCTGCACCTGGGAGTGCTGATCCGTCACCCCCAGCGCTTTTACTGGAGTTTGACCGCAAAACACCTCTTTTCCATCGTTGTCATACCGCTTCCCCAATGATTCAGCCCACAGCTGTGCATACCAATCGGCGAAATACTTTAATGAGTCGGCATAGGGCATCATCACAGATATATTATGCTTCTTTTGCATTGCTATGACTTCAAGGGCGGCAAGCATGCACCCAGGGTTCTTCGTAATCAGGTGTGAAGAGCATAGCCCGTCCATATAGCGCGCTCCGGCCAGCAGCTCGTCAATGTCTATGCCGCAAACAGCCGCTGGAAGCAAACCTACAGGACAAAGCTCGCTGAACCTGCCTCCAACGCCATCGGGCACATACAGAGTGGTTAACTTAAGATCCCTTGCTATTTTAATAAGATTGCCCCTGTCGCGGTCTGTAGTTGCTATAATGCGGTCCCCGATTCCGCCGCCAAGCTTCTCCCTTAAAATTTTGGTTATAATCAAAAGCTGTGACATCGTCTCAGACGTGCTCCCTGATTTTGTTATTACGTTGAATGCGGTATTCTCAACGTCTATAACATCCAAAAGCGCAGCCATGCGTTCAGGATCGATGTTGTCCTCTACATAAAACCTAGGACCGTTGCGCTTATCCCTTTCGAGCTCGTTATAGCGCAGATGGCATAATGCCTGGTGCACGGCAATGGGGCCTAGGGCGCTTCCGCCAATGCCCAGTACGACGAAGTTGTCAAATCTGCGGCGTATAGATTCGGCCGTCAACTTTACGTCCTTGATTATATCCTCCTGATTGTACGGAAGGTCGCGCCATTGCATAGAGCCCCTCTTTTGTTCCAGCAGCTCCACTGCTGGAACGCACTGGGGAATTATGCCCTCAAGCTCGGACATGCCTATCCCCCGTTCTCCAACGCACTCCTTCATCATGTTGTTAAAATCTATGCGAAGCTTCATTTCATCCCGCCATTGGGCATCGTCAAACCTCATTTATGCATCCTCCGAGTCTTTTAATTAAGTATACCACATAACGGTAATTTAATTGCGCATAGATTTAAGCAAAAAGGAGTGAAGTCTATGAAAAGATATATTGTTGTTTCGATCTGTGGTTTGGCCGTACTCATAGCGCTATTATGTATTGGAAAGGCCATAGTTGGAGGCATGGTTAAGGATTTTGGCCAAGTCTGCATACGGGTTGAGGACGGATGGACCGGCAGGCCCATTGGGGGGGCTAAAGTTGTAATCCCTGAAAGCGGCATCATAGTATATACCCAAGACGACGGAAGGACGGATGTACTTAGCATAGAGGTAATTAACAATTCTTTGATAGGCAATCCAAAACAGACCTGGGGGGACGCGACTATCCTTATATACCATGAGGATTATATCGATTATGCGCTGTTCCACTTTCGCATATTGCCTGGCGAAGTGAGGGATCCAACGCTGCTTATATTCCCTAAGGATCCAAGCGGCAATGAACCGTTCACGCTTGTAGAGGCTCCTGATCAGGGATGGGTCGGCCAGCTCATGGACATATGGCGCGAAGCGGAATAACCGGCCTATTTATGCAGTATATTTTTAATTTTTGAATATCTGTGCTATAATGGCGATTATTACAAAAGCTTAACTCTGAGGTGCACCGGATGGCAAGAAGCCGCAAGGGAGAAAAAAAGCGAAGTCGGGATCGATGGTCGACGCTGTTGGCAACGCGTCTGCCGTGGCTGCTTATTGTTCCGCTTGGGCTTGCTATACCCGCAATAGCTTCCCAAAACCCCCAAGAGGTTGAAAGGATATATTCCCAGGCAATATATCCTGTGATACGCTCCGCCCTGTCGGCAGTATCATCCCTGTTTTCTTTTTCGCTGGCTGAGCTGCTTGTAATAATCGTCGTCCTATCCATAGCCGCGGTAGTAATAATAAGGCTTATTCAGCTCGTATTCAGAAAAATACGGGTTGTCCGCTTTTTCAGAACTGTCTTCGGGCTGGTAATCCTTGGGGGAGTGCTGCTTAATACCTTCTACATTACATGGGGCATAAACCATTTCAGGCCGAGGCTGGGTGAGCTGATGAACCTTAGTCACGCGGACAACTCTGTTGAACAGCTCTCATTTATGTGTGAGGTGCTGTCAAATGATGCGGCGGAGATTAGGAAAAACCTGTATGAGGATAGTGAAGGCGTATTCGCGCTCAAAGATGGGCCGGATACGCATTTTGATTTGCTGCCCGAGGCGTACGCCGCGTTAAGCAAGGATCATACTATATTTGAGGGCGACGTTACCGTGGTTAAAAGCGTACACTTTTCAAAAGCGCTTTCAAGCGCGGGAATTGCGGGCATGTTTATGCCTTATACCTCAGAGGCCAATGTAAATGCCGATCAGCCGGCGCTGCTTTTGCTGTCAAGCGCTGCGCACGAAATGGCCCATCAGCTTGGGTTCGCGCGTGAGGACGAGGCTAATTTTATCGCATATCTAGCCTGCGCCTACTCACAGGATGCTTCCACGCAATATTCAGGCATAATGCTTGCGTTGATTAACTGTGCCAACAGGCTATATCGCGAGGACCCTGACTTATATTATGAGCTTTATTCTTCGTTTAGCGAGCAAATGCAGCGCGACATTAATGCTTACAATAAATATTGGCTATCGTTTGAAGGCCCGCTTGAGGACACGATGGGCCAAGTCAATGACGGCTATTTGAAATTCAATCAACAGGGCGATTCCAGAAGCTATAACGAAATGGTAACCCTATTGATGGCATACTATTACGGCTAATTGCCCAACAATACATCCGGCTTAGCCGACGCTATTCCATATCTGCTGATAGTATATATCCTCAGATACCTGTACGATTGCTGAAATGGGCTTATATGTATCTTTAGATACTAATTTTCTCTTTAACAGCTTTCCGTCCGAATCGTAATATTCCTTATACGTTTCAGACACGCTGCCTGCCCTTCCATCGCGCTTTTTTACCTTGGTGTTGTGCGGAAGGTTGCTGTCAAGCTCAAACTCCGCATCAGGTTCAGGCAGTGTATTGATCTTGGCAGAGGACAGCTTTATGCTCATTCCGTCCTTCAGGGCCGTTCCGTATATGCTTATTGTAATCGACAGATTTTCATCATCCGTCCTTGCGGAGATTGTTATTGGGGTATCGCCGTTATTTATAAACTTCAGGTTTGGGCCGTCAGTACTAATAGTAGCGTCCCGACCTATTGGAACGTAGCCCATGGGCCATGAATGATGCTGTCTGTCCGTTATTTTAAGATCAGCCATGAGTACGGCATTATAAAGGGTAGACGATACCTGGCATATACCTCCGCCATATTCCTGTTCATATTTTCCGTTTCGTATGCCAGGCGCCTCCCTCCATCCGTTTTTCTCGTTTCTCGGACCCAGCACATCATTTGCGTCAAATTCCTCTCCTGGATTAAGCCTGACGCCGTCTATCAGCCCCGCACCCTTTTTGATGTTATAAACCCTGTTTTCGTTATTATGAGGGGATTTTGCAAATGACGTTGAGAATTGGGATATAAGGGTGTTCTCCGTCTTTGCTTTTTCAATCGTGTATTCGGGAGTAACCTTAAGCATTTTTGTATTTATTTCAATTATGCTTCCCTCAATCACGGATTGGGCAATCTGCATGTTTATGTCCTGTATATCCGCCTGTAGGCCGGGCTGTTCCTCAACAAATTTAAAGCCTTCGACGGCGTTGGGATCATATACCGCCTTTGCATCCACCGGATCTACATATAAGCTCTTTGTCTTTGAATCAATTATCTTAACGCCTTCTTCCTCATTATAGGCTATCTGGCATTGCAGCATCCTACGTTCACCGCTTGATACCTGATAAGGATCCAAAGAGAAGGCCTCTTCCAATGCCTTTTGAACATTAAATGAAAAGGGAAGCTCAGAAGCCTTTATTTCAACAGTCCCAGCTCTATCAGTCTTTATTACATACTTTGTGCCGGCCAGCATCTGTTCATGTGCGTACGTCAGCGACTCGTATGCGTCGCTGATACTCATGCCCGATACGTCCACCCCGTCTATTGATATCATTTCACCCAAAGTCTCGTTGTCAACATCAGGCCCTCCGTCGCACCCGAGCAACAGCGCCATAGTTAAAATAATAAATAATAATGTACAAT
>DBFNRV010000079.1:0-14932 GCA_048421225.1 Christensenellales bacterium
ACCTATTTCTAATTTCCATTCATACGTGGAAAAGGGATGCAATACAGAATCTAAAACGTAATCTGCAAATTTTACGTCATTAAATTCAATATCCATCCACGCATCGCCCAAAAGCCTTTCCAACTCAAATTGTCTATCTGATTTGAATGGGGCATCGGATTGATTGCTGACTATGACCGTTATGGATTCCACCCCGTTTGGATATGAGCTGCTATCCGTATAAAATTCTATAAAGGTTTCGTTTCCAGCCCTTCTTGACGGCATGCCGCTTATAGCTCCCAGCGCGAAGGATATAAGCAGAAGAGCGAACAGCAAAGCGGCCAACAAAGCCTTTTTACCTTTTGTAATCATGATGCGTTACCCCCAAGAGTGTAAAACCCTCCTACTGATATAACGTATATTCCATAAAATGGTTGCGGTTTATGCGTTATCTTTAACTCTTGGGGTATGGCTTTTTACTTATTATTCTTCTTCGCCCTCTATTTCGTCCATCAGCGACAGGAATTCATCGAAAACCTCTTCAAGCAGGATCTCGTTATCTACGGTAATGTAAATATCGTTATCAGCTTCATCTTTTACAACATGAAGAATTATTATCTCAGCCTCCTCACATTCAGCCCGTCCCTCGGGTACGAGCGCAATGTACCTTTCCTTCTCATATTCAAACGTCAGCACATGCTCAAAGCGTTCTTCTTTTCCTTCGTCGTTAATTAAGGTAACAAAATCCATAGCCATATATTATCCCCCTTCCTATCAATTTGCTTTCCCTGAATCCAGGTATCCCTGAAGTATCACGACTGCCGCCAGCTTATCAACAACCCTGCGTCGCTTTTTCCAGTCCATTCGTGCGTCATATAGTACCTTTTCTGCTGTTACCGTAGTCAATCGTTCGTCGTAAAAGTCGCACTCCGCGTCAAAGCCTTCCATTACCAACGCCGAAAAATTTTTCACCTTCTCAGCCGCGCCTCCATAGCTGCCATCCATGTTTCTTGGCATGCCAAACAAAAGCTTTACAGGAGCGTAGCGTTCTGCTACGCCGCGAATATACGCAGCGTCTTCCACAGGGTCGCCGCACCGATTATAGGTCATAAGCCCCTGCGCAGTAAAGCCCAGCGGATCGCTTACGGCTATGCCAATTCTTTTATCTCCTACATCCAATGCAAGAATTCGTTTCATTATCAATACCTCATCATACTACCTTTATACAAAACTGAGGGCATACCCTAGCACAATATCCACATAGAGCACATTTTTCATGGTTTACACTAGCCCGCCCGTCAACAAGCGCCAGCGCGCCGTTTCTACATATGCTAACGCATGCGCCGCAACCCTCGCACCAGTCGTGGATCAGCAGTCTGCGGGACGCATTTTGGGTTTCCTCGGCGATCTTTTTATCGGGAATGCCGCCCGAAAATACCATGCAGTTGTAATCTACCTCCGCTATACTCTGCATCCCAATAGCAACAGAATCTATGCAGTCCAGGCCCAATATAAATTTAAGCGCATCCTCCCTGTCCGGTATAAGATGTCCTCCGCCAAGCGGTTTCATAGCAAAAACGCCCTTGCCCAGATCATGCGCCGTAATTATCTGTTTTAACATGGACTCGGACGACCCATCGGCAATCCCTACCCCCGCCTTATTTATAAGCGGGAACAGCACCTCAAGCTCATCATACATAAGCGCGGCTTTCATACATGCTATATAGTGGGTTGATAGCCCAACCGCTCCTATATGCCCCTTTGCCTTCATTGCGTGCAGATATTTGACGGCTTCCATATGTCCGCGTATCGTATGGCAGCTTTCCTGCTCATGGAGGAGGAATATATCTATATAGTCGCGGCCAATTCCGCTGAACGCCGCACGAAGGCTTTTATCCGCGGTTTCCTTGTCGTACGCATATGATTTTGTGCATATTACGGTATCCGGCTTTATTGCAAGCGCCTCCTTTATATATGGATAGGTGCCATAAATTTCTGCCGTATCCACAAAGTTTACGCCATGCGAAAAAGCCCGTTCCAATAATTGTACGCCTTCTTTTATAGGCATTGATTTTTGAAGCGGACCCATGGTAAGCGTTCCAAAACACAGCTTGGATACCCTTATTCCCGTCTTTCCAAGAATATTGTATTTCAAGGGATCAATCCATGCCGTTGGGCTTGTCCGCCGCCGGCTTTGCGTTATTTTCTATATAGGATCTGACGAGTTCCTCAATAAGCTCGTCTCTTTCAAGCATCCTTATCAAGTATCTTGCATTGTTATAGCTGGTGATGTAGGTTGGGTCGCCACAAATAAGGTAGCCAACGATTTGATTAACCGCATCGTACCCCTTTTCATGCATGGACGCGTACACGCTCAGCAATATCTCCCTTGCCGTGCGTTTTTCTTTTTGAACCTTAAACTGCGCCGTCTTTCTGGTTTCATCCAGTGGCATATAATCCACCTCCTGTCACACGGTTATTATATCCCATTAGCATCCTTTATTCAAGGCAAGTTTGGGCAGGCTTGCCATATGTATTGTAGGACTACAACAATGGGCCGAATAATTCGCATATATGTTTGCCATATTCCGAGTATGCATGCTATAATTTAATTATATATATATGTATAGGAGGCCATCTCATTGCCAAACGCGTTGTTAATTATTGTGGTTGCGGTTATCACGGCAATATTATGCGTGTGCATATCAATTATAATGAAAAGGAATAAAACGCCTTTTGCCCGAATCATATCCATGATATTGTTTTTTGCGGGTTTATTTTCAGCATGGCTAATCAAGCTAAATTATGAATCCGCCGCCGTATCGGTTTATATGCCTTTTTATAAGGTTTTCGAAATATCGGAATATGGCTATACTGCTGTCCTTAACGATCTTTTAAGATATGCAGGTCCATTCGCTATAGCGGGATTCTTCTATATGGCGGCATTCCCTGGAATTGGAGTTATTAGTTCGCTGATAACCGGAGTGATGGTATCCCTGCTATTTAACCTTAAGCGGATCGTTACGGGCCAGCCATTCATTACCGATGAATACCTGCTTGCAGGGATTGGAATGGCGGTTGGAACAGCACTGTATGTGATAATTACCCGGCTAATTCAAAAAACCTCAGTTTTCAAAAGTTTGATGATACCAGTTCCAAACAAGGGTAAAGGAATTGCAGCATGGATAATCTGTTCGGTGGTTTATTTAGGAATTGCCCTAATCTTAATCATTGATTTTGGCAAAGGATATGCGGGCCTTTCACTTTTTAAGAGCGATGTGCCCTTACCGGATGATATAACCCTGTCCGTAGGACTTGATAAAAGCGGGTCTATAGAGGAAATATACGCTTATCACGCACGTTCCACCGTTGAGGCCGTAGGTGAACTGCGTGACGTGTTGATGCCGGATGGCACGATAAGCTATGTAGACGGAGGAGGTTATACGGTTACGGACGAACGCGCGTCACTCTTATATGCTGCTGACCATAGCTGGGTATATACGTTAAACTTTATATCGGACAATTCTCAAATCCTCAGCGCGCAGCAGGCGGATGAGCTTGTCAGAACGTTCTTTGAAAATAATACCTTGATCACTACTCAATTATATAAGCAGACCGATTGTATCGAGGCTGAAGGCGATGATGGATCCAAAGGATACGATATGTATTATATTACGGCATTTGACGGCGCTCCGATACTGAATAACAACAGGGTAACCGTCAGCGTAAGGGGAAATGAAATTACCAGAATACGAAAGGATGGCCCTGACCTGGTACTTGAAGCTAAAAAGCGTATAATATCCCAAAACGAGGCCTATTCAAGGCTAATAAACGGTGGTGGGGCGTATACGCTGTTTTCAGAGGCGGTATCTGCGGAATTTACCGATTGTAATCTTGGATATATGGTCAACAGCCAGGGTTATTATCTGCCGGTATGGTTTTTTACGGCTAGTGCGGTATTAGCAGACGGCAGTGTTTCTGAATTTGAGGCATATGTACCAGCGTTAAAATAATGCAAAAAAAGAGAACGAAGCGCTTCCAATCCGTGGTTGGAAGCGCTTCGCTTTAGCCTTTTCTTTTAACTTAACTCAAACATTCCCATATACAGCTGATAATATTTTCCGTGTTGTTCTAGCAAATCTTCATGATCGCCGCGCTCTATTATGCGACCGTTCTCCAATACCATAATTGCATTTGAGTTCCTTACCGTTGACAGCCTGTGAGCTATTACAAATACGGTCCGTCCGGTCATTAGTCTGTCCATGCCCTTTTCAATCAGCGATTCAGTACGCGTATCTATTGAACTTGTCGCTTCATCAAGAATAAGAACGGGCGGATCCGCCACGGCTGCCCTTGCTATTGCGATAAGCTGCCTTTGTCCCTGGCTCAGATTTGCGCCGTCAGCCGTAAGCACCGTATCATAGCCATGGGGAAGATGGCTGATAAAATAGTGGGCGTTTGCCAGCTTTGCCGCCGCAATAACTTCGTCATCCGCCGCGTCAAGCTTTCCGTAGCGTATGTTTTCCATAACGGTGCCGGTAAACAGATGGGTATCCTGCAGCACCATTGCAAGCGAACGTCTTAAATCCGCTTTCTTGATAGTCTTTATAGGTATGCCATCATAGGTTATCTCACCTTCCTGTATGTCGTAAAACCTGTTGAGAAGGTTTGTTATTGTTGTCTTACCGGCTCCTGTGGACCCTACAAACGCTATCTTCTGCCCAGGCTTTGCATATAGCGAAACGTCATGAAGCACCACTTTTTCCCTGTCATAACTGAAGGTAACGTCCTTTAACCGTACGCTTCCTTTCACTTCAACAAGGCTAAATCCGCCCGCGGCATCAGGGACTTTCCATGCCCATATTCCTGTGCGCTCTGAACACTCAGTTAGCGTTCCGCTTAAGCCCTCTTTGGCATTTACAAGCGTAACATCTCCGTCGTCATCCTCTACAGGAGTGTCTATGATTTCAAATATGCGTTCCGCTCCAGCGAGGGCGCTCATTGCGGAATTGAACTGCTGCGACAGCTGTGTTATAGGCATTGAGAATTGCCTGCAATACTGCAGGAACGACGCTATGGAGCCTATATCGAGCATGCCTGCAATGGCCATAATCCCGCCAATGGCCGCTGACGCCGCATAGTGGAAATGCGAGAGGTTGCCCATTATGGGCATAAGTATGGATGCCCATGTGTTGGCGGATGCGGTTGCGCTTTCAACTTCCGCATTCAATACGTCAAAGTCCTCTCTAACCTCCTCTTCATGACAGAAAACCTTAACTACCTTCTGGCCCTCTATCATTTCCTCAATATAGCCGTTTACCTCGCCCAGCGCTTTCTGGCGCCTCCTGAAATAAAAACCGCTTTTTTTCATCAGCACCTTTACTACAAGCATCATTATGGCCAGCATTACAACCGCCAGAAGGGTTAGAATCGGACTTATAACGACCATCATTATGAAAACGCCGGTAACCCGGATTGATGAGTTTATAAGCTGAGGTATGCCCTGGCTTAATAGCTCGCGCATAGCGTCTATATCGTTCGTATACCGGCTCATTATTTCGCCGTGGGTTCGTTGGTCAAAGAACTTGACCGGCAGTTTCTGCATATGGTCAAACATATCCTTGCGAAGCTTGAGCAGCGTGCCCGTGGACACCGTTACCATTATGCGCTGATACATATACATTCCTAATACGCCTACCAGGTAGCCGGCCCCCATCAGCATGAGAATCCCGATAAAGCCGCTGAAGTCTACATCCTGCTGGCCAATAAACGGCACTATATATTCGTTTATTATCGGCTTTAAAAGATAGGTTCCCATTATATTTGTACCGGCGAAGAGTATTATGCCGATTACAACGAGCACCATCCTAATCTTATATCCGGACATGTAGGAGAATATTCTGCCTATTGCGGCCTTGGTGTTCTTGGGGCGACGGAATTTGTTTGCGTCGCGGCCGCCAGTGGGCCTACTAGCCTTTTCCATATTACGCCACCCCCTTTTGCTGGGAATTATATACTTCCCTGTATATCTCATTTGAGCTCATAAGCTCATCGTGAGTTCCTACGGCATTTATCCGGCCCTCATGCATGACTATGATCTTATCCGAATCCATAACCGATGTTATGCGCTGGGCAATAATTATGGTTGTGGTATTGGACAGCCTTTCCCTAAAAGCACTGCGTATTTTGGCGTCCGTCGCCGTATCTACCGCGCTGGTGCTGTCATCCAGAATGATGATCTTTGGATGCTTAAGAAGAGCTCTTGCAATACAAAGCCGCTGTTTCTGTCCGCCGGATACGTTTACGCCGCCCTGACCAAGTTCGGTTTCATATTTTTCTGGCATGTTCTCTATGAATTCATCGGCCTGAGCGGACCGGCAGACCTCCCTTATCTCCTCATCCGTAGCCGACTGATCGCCCCAAAGAAGATTATCCTTTATAGTACCCGTAAAAAGCACATTTTTTTGCAGAACCATAGAAACCGCCTCGCGCAGGCTTTCAATGCTGTATTCACGCACGTCGTGGCCGCCGACGATTACGCTGCCCGAATCTGCGTCGTACAGTCTTGGTATCAGCTGCACCAGCGTCGTTTTAGACGATCCAGTGCCTCCGATAATTCCCACCGTTTCGCCAGATTGGATTTTAAGGTTTATGTCAATTAGGGTGCTGGTTTCCTTATCGCCTGAGTAGCTGAACGAAGCGTTTCTAAATTCAATGGATCCATCGGGAACCTTAAGGTTTTTGTCAGCTTCATCGTCGGTTATATCGATCGGTTCGCCGATCACCTCCAAGATGCGGTTTGCGGAGGCCTTTGACATCACCAGGTTAACAAATACCATGGTTATCATCATGATTGAGCTAAGTATCTGTGAGATATAGCTTATAAAGCTCATAAGGTCGCCCGTCTGCATAGTGCCGGCAATTATAGCGTTCCCCCCAATCCAGCAGGTCGCGATCATGCATATGTAAAGAACCATCTGTGCAATCGGTGAGTTAAGTACTAGAAGCCTTTCGGCTTTAACCTGCGCTTTGGTTACCTCGGTAGCCGAAGTATCAAACTCGCTTGACTCATAATTTTCCCTAACAAACGCTTTTACTACGCGCATAGAAGTAAGGTTTTCCTGAACCCGCGCATTCATCCTGTCGTATTTCTTGAGCATTGCCTGAAAGCGGGGGAATGCCATAATGCTTATAAGGCCCATTGAAATGGCAAGCGCCGGTATGGCAAATATAAATACAACGCCGGTTTCGCCGCTTACGGTCGTTGCCATTACAGTAGCGCTCACTAGCATTACGGGAGCGCGGACCAGCATCCTGATGCTCATCATGAATGCCTGCTGTATGTTGGTAACATCCGTGGTAAGCCTTGTTATCAGAGAGGCGGTGCTGTACTTATCCACATTCTTGAAAGAGAAGTCCTGTACCTTGTAGAATAACCCTTTACGGAGATTTTTAGCAAAACCGGTACTGGCCACCACCGCCAAACGTGCGCTTAGTACGCCAAAACCCAGCGAAAAAACCGCAAGCCCCACCATTAGAAGACCACGCTGTATTATATAGCTTATGTCGCCGTTTGCTATGCCGATATTGATTACATCCTTCATTACAAAGGGTATATATACTTCAAGAAGAACTTCAATTATTATTGTTATTGCCGCTAAAATTGATTTAAATCCATATCCTTTTGCGTATGGAAGCAGTTTACGTATCATATATCACATTCCTCCCCACTCAATTCCTCTTCAATCGCAATTAGCTGCCTCAAATCCAATTCATATGCGCTGCCATCGGAAATATTAGCAAGCATCCTGTCCAGCATATTAGCAAAAAGTTCAAGCTCATCCTCAGAAAAGCCCTCAAATATGCTTTCGTTAACGCTGTCGAATTTGCTTCTGCTCATCTTGACGAGCTCCATGCCCCTGTCCGTAAGGGTGAGCCGGTTACATCTAAGATTTGTCTCATCCGCCCTCTTTGTTATCAGCCCGGCGTGCTGCATTCGCTTTGTGCTTGTTGCTATAGAAGCGGGTGTAACGTGCAGTGCTTCAGCTATATCGTTTTGGGTACAGCCGTCATTCTTCATAACATATTCGAGTATAGGCGGCTGTTTAAAATGAAGCCCCAGTCCCTTAAGGGCGCTTCTAAGCCTGATCTTTCTAAGCACCTCCAGGCGGCTCATCCTATAGACAACACACCGAATGTTCCTATCCATTTTCATCCCCCCCCTTTAATTACTATCACGTTTAACAATTAACCGTTTAACAGTATAACGATTTATAATTTAACCGTCAATCATTTTTTTGTATATTCGACTTTATTTTAGTTCGAATTTAGCGAGCCGGCTTACAGTAGACAGCTTTACTTATTAAGCCTGTGTACCGCACATAGGGGATGGATAAAAGGTTTTTATACCGTGCTGGCAATATCGTCCAGCATAAATAAAAACGGCGTGGCGTTTGATAAACATCGGTAAGGCAGTACCAGACAGAAACCAAACTTAAAGGCTAACAAACGAGATTGTAAGGAAAACGGCGTACCATAAGCAGAGGTAACACGTTGTCCTTTGTGCCGACTTTCGTCACTATCGCGCAGCAGGACGGCGTTTTCGGAGGGAGAGGGGGATAGATAAATGCACCGTACCCAAAGAAGCGGACACAAAGGACTAAACTATGTTAAAATATAAGAATAGGATGCGGAATATTGGAAGAATTTGTAATAGTTAACTTGCCGAGATCCGGGAGTTTAAGCAGGCAGGACGAACAAATTGTGAAATAGCAGAGCCTGTTGGCTCGAGCAAGGATCAGGCCGACGGTTTTTTTGAATAACTACTATAGAGCACTTCATAAAAAGGATGTCCTCCTCTTGCCTTAACCATTTGTAGTGGCCGCCGCGGATCAATTCAAAGAACTTACAAAGAAACGATATGCAGTAAACGCTTTGGCTTTTGTAATTGCCTGATACTTGACCCACGGCCTTACATTTTGTCCTCTTAGCCTATATTAGCCACATTTATTCTATTAAGTTTTCGTATTTGTAACAGTAAATACTTTGCGGATTGATCAATCAATGTAAGGCCGGCCTATTGTCTATAAGCATGATAAGGCCGCAGGGACCTTATCCCTGCGGCCCGCGGAATCACACAGTAATGGGGGTATGCGTCAAATCAGTATGAGCCATCCTTAAGATAAACTACTGGTATGCTAGAGCCGTTTTCAGGATTAGCTGCATAGCTTATATTGCCGCCGGGCGGATGGTAGTATATTCTCGCGTCCGTATTATCAGTAACCGCATTACTTGGATAATAGCCTTTATTGCGGGCGGTATCGGGAAAGTCACGCCCGTAGGACAGGCCGCCGACCGTTCCATAATCATCGGTATGGCCTTCATAACGGTCAGTCCGATAAAAGGGGTTGGCCCCATATTCATAGCTAGGCCAGCCATACGGACGCATATTGTTTGTATGCCTGAGCGTGTTTGAAAGGGGAACCGCCTCTTGTCCGGGAGAATAGTATACGCGGGTTCGCATAAAGCGATCAATGTCCTGAGGCGCTGGTATCACGCCTTCAGGATAAAATGTGACGAATTTAAGCGCGTAAAGGTCACAGGCAGTAGAATGGTTGATTGTTGGATTGTGAAGTATAAAATAGCTTGGTCCAACCTGCGTAAGTACCCCATGGCGGAGCGCCACGCTGTTTGTTCCAATGAGAAGTTCGCACGCAACGTAGCGCCCGACTCCGCCCGACATCATATCCTGCATGTTATACGGGCTGACGCCGTCGGTTATTACTGCATCAGGATCGCGCATCTCATCCTCAACATAGCTGGCATTATACATCATATTGTTTGAAGGGTTTTCGGCCATAACAATTTACCTCATGTTTCATAATAATATTGCGTTGGGTTATAAAAACAATGGTCGCCTATACGGGCGCTAAACGTGCCCACAGTAGAAGGAAACGTATCGGGACAATTAGAGGAATAAGGATTGAAAAACCACAGCGCCGTGCCAAGGCCGGTTAGCCTGTTGCCGGCCATGGCCCAGTCTGCAATATCGTAATGTACCTGTTCAGGGTTCATATTATAGATGTTTTGGGGATTATACCGACCCGTAAGCACATCGGCGGCACAGTCGAACTGCCTGGACTGGAACACAACATTATGCATATTGCCGCCTTCACTTATCCTAGCATACTCGCCGCCGTACGCATTTACCCTATTCATTACGACGGATGCTACGGCGCGCATCCCGTTATCACCCTCGCCGCCTGCTTCACACTTTATAAGCCTTGCAAGAAGCTCTCTTTGCGAATACGCCATCATGAAATCTCCTTCGGAGCGTTTTCCTGCGGCACGTAAGCCGCGCTGGGTTATACTGTTTTAATATGTTGGAAATTAAGGTTTCGTGATTAAATGCGCTGTTTAGTTATACCCTGCCTTCACACATAAAAATCAGCAGAATATTATAATAGATAAATTATATGGGGGGAGAGGTTTATTATGTGCAAACGGATATTCGCCTTTTTACTATGCATCGCGTTCCTAATAGTAGGGATTTATGGATGCGCCGATGATAGCAAACTTCGCAAGGTTGTGCTGAACGAGGTGACAAGATCGGTATTCTATGCTCCGCTCTATGTAGCTGTTTCGCTCGGATATTTCGAGGAAGAGGGTATGGACATAAACATAGTTACGGGGGGCGGAAGCGACAAGAGCATGACCGCATTGCTTGCGGGCCAGGCTGACGTTGCGCTTATGGGTCCAGAAACAGGAGTATATGTTGTAAACGAAGGGAAACAAGAACATCCGGTCATAGTAGCGCAGCTTACGAAGAGGGATGGGTCATTCCTGGTAGGCAGGAATGATGAACCTAGCTTCAGCTGGGAGTCTCTAAGGGGGAAGTCAATAATAGGCGGACGTCCCGGGGGCATGCCGTTCATGACGCTTGAGTATGTTTTGAAAAATAATGGCTTAACACTGGGAGAAGATGTGGAAATTATAAGCAATGTACAATTTAACCTCATGGGAGGGGCTTTTGAAAGCGGCACAGGGGATTATGTCACCCTTTTTGAACCTACCGCAACCCAGTTTGAAAACCAAGGCAAGGGCCATATCGTAGCAAACGTTGGCCTTGAGTCCGGCGAGGTGCCATATACGACGTTTATGGTGACGCCAAAAATGATTGAAGAGGATCCGGAATTTGTCGAGGCGTTTGTGCGTGCGATATACAAAGCGCAGCTCTGGGTCCAAACTGCTACTGATACCCAGATAGCGGAGGCCATGATGCCGTTTTTTCCTGATACGGACGTATCAACTCTAGAATATGTCGCTAAAAGCTACCGCGCAACAGATTCGTGGATGGCCAATCCTATAATGAGTGAGGATGCCTTCAATAGATTGCAGGATATTATGGAAATGGCCGGTGAATTAGGCGCCAGAGTAGAATTTGAGAGACTTATCAATAATAGCTTTGCCGAGAAAGCCGTTGGTGAACAGAAAAACTAATCCTTTCTTTGCTGGTTGGGAGGTCCTTCAATAAGAAGGGCCTTTTTACCGCTTAGTTTTCAAACGATTATATACATATGGCAAGCCTGCCCAAGCTTGTAGGTTTGTCAAACATGTTGGACAAACCTACATCAGCCCTGTTTAGCAAGCAAAACAATGCTTGATTATACAATAAAACAATGCTATAATGCTCTGGGTGTTGGGTTTGGGTCGATTTTTATATATTTAGTATAAAATTCGACTGAATTTCGCATCAAGGATCAGTATGAGGTTGCCATGACAGGGCGTCGCTCAGACAACCACAATACGTTAATCCTTTAAACAGTAAAGTATTGATTTTTCGGCGTTTCGACGCTATACTAAAATCAAATTTTGTTGTGTCCACCCATAGTCCATGCCCGCTGTATTCGTTGCATTAAACTACATAAATAAGTCGGACAGGACAAAGGCAATCACATATATGGAGATGTACCCAAGTGGCTGAAGGGTCCGGATTCGAAATCCGGTAGGTCGGCTTTGCCGGCGCTAGGGTTCAAATCCCTACATCTCCGCCAGCAGGCAGTGCCTGCTTCCAATATCGCAGCTTCATTTGTGAGGTTGCGATATTTTTTTGCTCCCCAAGATAACCAGATTATCAAATGCATAGCATGTGAAGAGATGATGCTTTTAATTTTTTGATTGTAGGATTAAATATGGAAAACATCAAATGATATTGATCATAATACTATCGTCTTTAAATTGGTAGTACTGAACCCTACTACCATGCCGCTATTACGGCTTAAGTCATTGACCATTGTTAAAATATCAGTTAATATGAACATAATTCTACTGTATAGATATGGAAAGGGTATAGATATATGAACATTTTTATCAGAGAATATTGTCCTGCTGACTGGCCTCGAATGATGGGAATTCATGACAAAGCGCGAATGAATGAGCTGAGTCTCGCAGGCCTAACGGAGGCTTTTGTACCGCTTTCACAAGCGGCGTTTAGCGAGGGTTTATTTGATTATACAATCCGCGTTGCCTTAGCGGACGAAATTGTGGCGGGATTTGTCGCGTATTCCCGCGACGAGCTTGCTTGGCTGTATGTCGACCCTGCGTTTGCACACCGTGGAATAGGCAGGCTTCTTGCTAAGCATGTTATTGAAAACTCTATAATAAGGCCCCTTAACGTTGAGGTGCTTTTGGGAAATGACCCCGCAATTAACTTATACAAATCGATTGGTTTTGAAATAACTGAAATACGCTCTGGAAAGATGCCCGGCAACGAATCGTTCCATGTGTCGGCCTGCCTTATGCAGATGAAGTAATATTTCCTTTATTTCAACCGATTATATGCTTAAAACTATTGTTATGAACCCTTCGTAAACGTAGACAAAGTTATACGCCCAAAGGCTAATCAAAAGATTAGGATCAGCTTTGAGGCGTATCAATTATATGATCATAATTCAAAGACAAACAATACTCGCCATTACCGCTCTCCGACAATACCATCTTATAAGTCCTTCCAAATTCGGCATCCCATTGTATTATACCTCCGGCCCTTACCTCCTTACCGCCCTCGAAGACTACAAAAGCCTCAATGCCGAATCCTTCCCAAGCCGCTGTTTTGGGAAAGGCCTCTCTCGGAATAGCATTGCTAATTATATCACCCTTTTTGAATGCCACGTCCATATCAGGGGTGCGCGAGACGACATGTCCGCCCACTGCTTTATCCCTTAGGTAATACTCAAGATGTATTCCATATATATCAGAATCACACTTGTTGTGTATATTCACAACTATCTCATTCTGGCCCGCGGTTGACAAGCCATCGTTGTGTATATACCGGCATGAGCAGCACAATGCAACCGCCAGCGCAATCACTAAAAATATAATTCTCTTCATTAGATTCTCCTTATGAGGATATTATAACTTATCTTACTCCCCTAAGATAGACCCTATTGATAGGGAGCACAATTCCAAATGACTTCTCAATGAATAAAGAACAATACGCCCTAATGAATCTTTGTCGCCGGATAACCTACTTAAAAAGAGCCTATTATCTGTCTGAAAAAACCGCTTATTTATTGTCGATGAGTATTAGGTATTATAATAAAATTTAGTATGCAGAACCTTTATACCGTTTTGTGATAGGATACAATTAAAAACGGCCTGCTGGCCTGAACTCTAATTCCCCTTCTTCAATACATAATCCTGAGCCGATCCAATGATCGGTAAAGTGATATCAAAGACGTTTCAACGTATATACGCTAAGATCAGATTGTAGGCTATTTGCAAGTTTTTATAGTCAAAAGATAATAATTTAAGCGTCTTTGTTGATAACGTAATATTGCTGTGTTAAAATAGAATAGATTTTAATTGCCTGAAAGGAATGGTGATTTATATGCCTGAAATAAGAATATTCGCGGGCAATAGTTCAAGGGTTTTTGCAGAAAAGATGTGCGGCTTTTTGGGTATAAAGCTCGGCGAATCTTCGACAATCAAATTCTCTGACAAAAATATATTTGTCAGGGTCGACGAATCCATACGCAACAGCGATGTCTTCATCGTTCAATCGATAGGCAAAAGTCCTAACGACGAACTGGTGGAGCTTCTTTTTTGGATAGATGCGTTTAAGCGCGCAAGCGCCAGTTCCGTTACCGCGATTATACCTTATTTCGGATATGCCAAGGGCGATAAAAAAGACGAGCCGCGTGTGAGCATTAGGGCCCGCGTATGCGCCGACTGTATCGAAACAGTGGGCGCTGACCGAGTAATAACTATGGATCTTCATAGCGCTCAGGTTCAAGGATTTTTTACAAAACCCGTCGATCACCTATACGGACAAAAGCTTCTATGCGAATACGCCCGTCGTATGGGCATAGTTGACGACGATCTTGTAATCGTTTCCCCTGACGCCGGATTTGCAAAGCGTGCGCGCCTGTTTGCGACAGAGCTTGACCGTCCTGTTGCGATTGGAGATAAGGTCCGCACCGCTCATGATGAAAATGCAAAAGTGCTTGAGATTATCGGAGATGTTAAGGGTAAGAATTGCCTAGTCGTCGACGATTTCACCATATCCGGAGGAACGATTTCCGATGTCGCCCATGGATTGAAGGATAAGGGCGCTAAGGATGTATATGCATTCCTGTCACATGTAGTATTGAATGAAGCAGGCGTTCATAAGATTGAGCAAAGTCCAATAAAGACGCTCGTTTCAACCGATACGGTCGAATGTCCGGCCGTAAAAAATTCAAGCAAAATAAAGATCATTTCGGCCGCCCCGCTATTTGCCCAGGCTGTTTATACAATACATGAGCGCCAACCCATGAGCTACATGTTTGGGCATCTGTCGGACGAGCTGTTTGAGATGAGCTTTTCAGAACAACTGTCAATGTTTAAGGGCTGTAAGGAAGAAAATTAATAGCTTTTTAGATTAAAAGGGCATCCTACGTGATGTCCTTTTTGT
>DBFNRV010000080.1:0-3839 GCA_048421225.1 Christensenellales bacterium
TTTTGCAAAAAAGGTTCTAAGAACTCCAAAAAACGCACAGGGAATAATATAAACTTGGGTGCATCCCTAAATTTAAAAATCCATCAAAATCCGGCGGCATGTACGCCGGCATTTTGATACCTTGAGAGCTAAATATGACCTGACCGCCGCCTGCGGCCGAAGGTCGTATTTAGCGGGTTAAACTCGTAATGCGCTGATCAAGCGCATTACGAATCGCCTACGGCGATTTAGCGGGTGAAGCTCGCATTGCGCTGATCAAGCGCGGCGCGAATCGCCTATGGCCGCATTCAGCGCCGCTTAGGGTCGTCGGACCTGCCCACGAGGTAGTCGAGCGACACGTCGAAGTAATCTGCCAGGGCAATAAGCTTAGAGCCAGGAATATCAATTTCACCGGTTTCATACTTCTGATAAGTTCTGTAAGTAATTGAAAGCATTCCGGCTACTGTTTTCGCCATAACCCTGTTTTCCTGGCGTATCTGTTTTAATCGGCTTTCATATTTAATCACATTACACCTCAAAATATTGCTTGACAAGAATTTAAAATACCTGTATAATAACCGGCATAAGAATTATAAATTCTTATTAGCTTTAATAACTTCAACGACTGCAATAAAGTATTACTGCTAACTCGATTGCCTCTTTTATAATATTATATATCATAATTATGGCAAACTTAACAGAAAGCTTAAATATGCGTACAGCAACAATCAGGTTTTATTTGCCATACTATATAGACTAACATAATCCGCCAAACCAGGTCAAGCGAGGATAGAGGAGGAATACGGATGAAAAGGTATGAAAAGCTCAGGGAATTGAGGGAGGACGCGGGAATAAGTCAGCAAAAACTTGCCGCATACCTCTGCGTTCACCAGACTACGTATTCAAGCTATGAGCTTGGGGATATCAACGCTCCTGTGGAAGTATTTATAAAGCTGTCCAGGCTATACGGAGTAAGCGTTGAGTACATTCTTGGGCTTACGGGAGAAAGGGTAATTCCTAGTTTGGACATTAAAGAAAGGTTGAGGAGGCCGCCGTCACACCGTTAAATACGTTCATAGGCGATTAGTTAGGCTAACGGCTAAAATCCTAGTATAATAGAAGCTAAACGTTGTTTTTCGGGATTACAAAGGGGACTTTTTACAAGAAGTCCCCTTTGGCGGCGTATGGGGCACAAGCCCCATACCCAATGCGCTGATCAAGCGCATTACGAATCGCCTATTCTTGCGTTTCCTCCGCCTCGGCGTCGTCCTCCGCTTTTGCCACAAGCGCCACGCTGGCCACGCGGGTGCCTTCGTCTACGCGCATCAGCTTTACGCCCTGCGCATAGCGGGATATGACGCTTATGTTCTCAATGCCGGTGCGTATCACCGTGCCGTCGTCGCGTATCAGCATAAGATCCTCGTCGCCCACGCACAGCCGCATGGATCTCAAGGAGCCGGTTTTATCGGTGATGTTTATGCCTATTAACCCCTTGCCGCCGCGGCGCTGTACGCGGAACGCGGCCTCGTCGGTACGCTTGCCTATCCCGTTTTCCGTAATGAACAGCACATAACCCCCGGGGATGACCTTGGCGGCGTCTATCACCGCGTCGTCGCCGTCAAGGTCGATGGATCTCACACCTGTGGCCGTGCGTCCCATGGACCGCACGTCGCTCTCATGGAAACGTATGCATTTGCCGTCCTTTGTGGCAAGCATTATATCCTCGTTGCCGTCGGTCATCATCACGCTTATCAGCTCGTCGCCCTCCGGCAGGTTCTGCGCGATAATACCGCCCTTTCTTATATTATCAAAGTCGCCCATGGCCGTTTTTTTAATTACCCCGTTTCGGGTGGCCATGGTCAGGTATTCGCCCTCAACCTCGGGCGTAACCGGGAATACAGCGGTAACCTTTTCTCCGCCCTGGAGCTGAAGCAGGTTCACGATAGCGGTACCCTTGGCCGTTCTCGACGCCTCGGGGATGCCGTAGCACTTCATGCGGAATGCCCTGCCCTTATTGGTAAAGAACATTATGTTGGAATGGGTGGAGGTGACGAATATGCGCTCCACAAAATCCTCCTCGCGCGTCGCCTGTCCGGCTATCCCGCGCCCGCCCCTGCGCTGGCTGCGGTAGGTGTCCGAAGCGATGCGCTTGATATAGCCAAGGTGCGTAAGGGTTACTACCATCTCCTCCTCCTGGATTATATCGTCCAGGTCGATGTCGTCTAAAAGCTCCGTTATCTCGGTGCGGCGGGGGTCGGCGAATTTATTTCGTATTTCTGTTACCTCGTCGCGGATTATGCCCAGAAGCTTGCTCTCGTCCGCAAGTACGCCCTCAAGGTATTCCACCAAAGCGCACAGGTCCTTATGCTCGTTCATCAGCTTCTCGCGCTCAAGGCCGGTAAGCCGCTGCAGGCGCATGTCAAGGATTGCCTGGGCCTGCCTTTCAGAAAGATTGAAGCGCTGTATCAGGCGTTCCTTTGCCGCCGCGCCGTTTGGCGACGACTTTATAAGCTCCACGACCTCGTCGATATTGTCAAGCGCGATGATAAGGCCGTTTATGATATGCAGCCGCTCGCGCGTTTTTTCAAGGTCAAAATGCGTGCGCCTTGTTACTACGGACTTTTGAAACTCCAGGTAATGATACAGCATCTCCCTGAGGTTAAGCACCTTTGGCTCGCCGTCGACAAGGGCGAGCATGATCACGCCGAAGGTGTCCTGCATCGACGTGTGCTTATATAGCTGGTTAAGCACCACGTTCGCGTTTACGTCGCGCTTAAGCTCGATCACTACGCGTATCCCGGCGCGGTCGGTCTCGTCGCGAAGGTCGCTGATGCCCTCGATCTTTTTGTCGTGTACAAGCTCGGCTATGCGCTCGACAAGCCGCGCCTTGTTCACCTGGTACGGTATTTCGGTTACGATAATGCGGGCATGGTTGGGCTTGTACTGCTCGATCTCGGCCCTGGCGCGGACGACTATCCGGCCCCGTCCGGTCCTGTACGCCTGCTTTATGCCGCTAGAGCCCATTATAACGCCGCCCGTAGGAAAATCCGGGCCGCTGATATACGCCATAAGCTCCTCAACGGTTATTTCGGGATTATCTATCATGGCGCAGAGGGCGTCAATGGTTTCGCCCATGTTGTGCGGGGGTATATTGGTAGCCATGCCTACGGCAATCCCGCCGGACCCGTTTACAAGCAGGTTGGGAAAGCGGCAGGGCAACGCCAGCGGCTGGGTTTCCGTTTCGTCGAAATTGGGACCGAAATCAACGGTGTTCTTTTCGATGTCCCGGAGCATTTCCGCGGTGATCTTGGCCATCCGCGCCTCGGTATAACGCATGGCGGCCGCTCCGTCGCCGTCTATGGAGCCGAAGTTACCGTGCCCCTCCACAAGCATATAGCGCATGGAAAACGGCTGCGCCAGCCGAACAAGCGCGTCGTACACGGCGGTGTCGCCATGGGGGTGGTATTTGCCCAGCACGTCGCCCACTATGCGCGCGCATTTTCTAAACGGCTTGTCGGGCTGAAGCCCAAGCTCGTCCATTGAGTACAGTATGCGCCTGTGTACAGGCTTTAGCCCGTCGCGCACATCGGGGAGCGCCCGGTTGATAATTACGGCCATGGAGTACGAAATGAAGGATTTTTTCATCTCGTCCACTATGTTTACGGGCAATATCCGTGAATCGTTGGGTGTATCGCTCATGAAAACCTCACTTTTAAGGTAATTTTATATGCGGCTGGGGGAGAAGCGCGCGGCCTAAAAAAGCCGCGCGCGCGCGTCCTTGTCAGCCCGTCGCCTATTCGGACCACCTAAGTTCGGCGCTGCCATCCCCGGCTAAGCGAAGATGCCTCAGTCCGCACATG
>DBFNRV010000081.1:0-26864 GCA_048421225.1 Christensenellales bacterium
TGCAAGGGGATATATGTAGATGAATTTGAAATTAGTAAAAATGAATAATTTATATAGATTACAGTTAAACGATATGATGGATGAATGGTATGCGACAGGAGAAAAAATCATTCCATATGCAATTAGAAAGGTAGATTATCATGACTTCGCAAGTTATGTAGCCAGTTTGGAAGTAACAGATGATAATGGACCGCTTGTCCCAGACTCTACGTTCTTTTGTCTTGATGTTGAACGTAATATATTTGTTGGAGCAGTAAATATCAGACATCATTTAAATGAAAAGCTTTTGCTAAATGGTGGACATATTGGAGTGGGGGTTCGTCCCTCAGAAAGAAGAAAGGGAATAGCTTCTCAAATGATTGGCTTGGCACTTCAAGAATGCAAAAAGCTTGGAATACATAAGATATTAATGGTTTGCGATAAAGAAAATATTGGGTCAGCTAAGAGTATCATTAACAATGGTGGTGTTTTGGAGGATGAGGTTACAGTTGATGGGATTGTTGAGCAACGATATTGGATAGAGCGTTAAATCCTGTTAGTCCGTAAAATTGTGGCATTTTCACAGAAGATAGCAGAGTCAGCCGCCCTTGCCAATAATAGAATGAGCGGTTACGCTGTCATGGGTAAATCCGTCTGCCTTTGCTATTTAGTCATTAGGTGGCGCGAGTATATAAACGGATTACGCTTTCTATTATTATGATAATTCCCTTATAACCGCTTATATTTATTTATATAGCCGTATAAAATTCGAACATTAATTGGGCGCCAAAATGTCAAAACTTGCGGTAATTTCAAAGGGTATAATATGTGAAAAATTCAACAATTACGCGGTTTAAGCGGGTTTGGTTTTGAAACTTTTCTATAATATAATCATATATCAGTCTTGAATGCCTGTGCAGTTTGCCACCTATGATAAAAGGATGACCAGTTATGGGTGAACGGTGGAAATCAAAACGCATCTTTCTTATACTGATTGCAAGGAGGTGATGTAATGCAGATTGAAGTCAAGATCGATACGGCCTGCAGCGAGCCAAAGATCGTAATCGTTACCGATAAGATGACCGGCGAAATCAATGAGGTACTGAAAAAGCTGTCCGAAACCGCTCCGCATATTATCGTAGGCTTTCATGCCGATACGGCTCAACCGCTCGAACAATCCCAGATATACCGCGTTTTTGCATCTGCGGGAAAGGTCTATGCCGTAACCGACGAAGGCGAATACCAGCTGCGGTTAAGATTATACGAGGTGGAGAACAGGCTGGATAAGAGCAGCTTTGTGCGTATATCAAACTCGGAAATAATCAACCTGAGAAGGGTTAAAGGCTTTGATATAAGCCTTTCCGGAACGATCTGCGTCCATCTAACAAATGGAATGGTTACGTATGTATCTAGGCGCTATGTCTCAAGAATCAAACAAGTATTAGGAATATGAGGTGAACGGTATGAGAAAAAAGGTATTGTCCAGGTGTATTTTAGGGGCGCCATTGGGATTGGCGCTGAGCTATATGATAACGGTCGTCATTTCGCTGACGCTTAACGACGGCAATTATTATGCCGTGGTGCCTGAACTGATAATGGATTGCGGCAGTGAAATAGGAGCCGTGCTGTTGCAGACGGCTTTATCGCTTATTTATGGCGCCGCATGGGCGGGCGCTTCAACAATTTGGGATATAGAGGAATGGAGTATATTAAGGCAAACCGCGATTCATCTGGGGGTATGCTCCATTGCAACGTTTCCAATCGCGTACTTTACCCGATGGATGAGCCATGACCTGAAAGGAATATTGACATATTTTGGCCTCTTCCTCTGCATTTACGTTATAATATGGTTGATTCAGTATTCGGCGCTGAGAAGGCGGGTTAAACGGATTAATGAAAAAATAAATGATAGGCGGTAGCCGCCCAATAAAAGCTGCTGGGACTGGGGAGCATTCTGGACTTAAAGGCTGCTGGCGCACAAAACACGCCGGCCTTTTTTGATGCTAAGGCATACTAATGTTGAGGGGATTATTACTTGCTGCTGCAATAGAATAATTTCGGTTGTACATTCAATAAAGCACGGAATGGCTCGGATGGCCTTGATCTTATGAATGCGCCTTGCCTGATTCCTGGATAAGGGGTATACTTTTATATATTGACTTAAGAACAGGGGAATAGTTTTGTGACCGTTTTAAATAGATTATTTGACAGGAAAAAGCCCGGCATAAACTATGGCAAGCGCACAGGGATATATATTATTGCATTTGATGATAATGGCAAAATTCCCGTGGCCAAAACAACCAGGGGCTATTTCCTGTTAGGCGGAGGATTGGAGCGGGGAGAATCCCATATTGACTGCGTCAAGCGTGAGTGTATGGAAGAGGCCGGAGTAAACGTAAGAATAGGGGATCTTATATGCCGCTCAGAAAGGTATCATTATGCGGTGCGTTTTAAGCGTCACATGCATAGCATATCTTATTTTTATTTTGGAGAGATATTGGACAAGGTAGCCGAGCCCACGGAAACAAACCACGAGCTTGTGTGGCTTAACGCTGACGACTGCTATGATAAGCTGTTTTTAGCGCATCAGAAGTGGGCGGTTAGCGTGGCTGTCGAAAAATACAGGGAAGGGATGAGCGGGTGCCTACGGAAAAACGGCGTCGGATTAGCTACGGGCCAATCGGATATAGATTTTGATTGAATAAAAAACAGCACGACTGCCGAAGGTTAGTAAAGGTCTATACTTCATTTCATATTATATAAAAAAATAACTTTGGCAAAAATATTTGGACGCCGTTAGTAATATGAAATCAAAAAGCCACAGGCGAACTCTCCTGTGGCTTTAAAATGCCTGATCGTATTTAGTTTAGAATATCCTGTATGCGCATAGGAAGTATCTCTGCCAGTAGTTGGTGGTATGACTGCGTTCCACCACCTTGCCAAGGCTATTTGAAGCGTCGATCATGCGTCCGCCGCCGAGCGCTATGCCAACATGCCCCTGACTGGACGACATCCTGAATACCAGTATGTCGCCGCGTTTTACATCGTTCATAGACGATATACGCCTGTAATGGGTCACGCTTCTCCAACCATACGAGGTCAGATAAGGCTGTGATACGCCGGCCTTGTTAAGGCACCAATACACAAACCCTGAGCAGTCGAAGGTATCTGGGCCTTTTCCGCCCCTTACGTAGCGGCTTCCAAGCTTAGTCTTGGCAACCTTTATCAGCTGCTCTACGCTTGAAGTGGTGCTGGAGTCGCCTCCACCGCTGCCCCCGCCATTGCCGTTGCCGTTGCCGTTGCCTCCGCTGCTGCTGCCGCCCCCGACCTGATATCCGGAGCTGGGCCCCTTTACATTATCGCCAGTCAGTACCTTCATGCTCTGGCGCCCGACCTTGCCGTCAACCGAGAGCCCGTTTCTGCGCTGGAATTCCTTTACCGCGTATTCCGTAACCGAACCGTAGTATCCTGTACATGAGCTCTCATGGAGATAACCCCATTTTTTTAACAGGCGCTGGACGTTCTCTACGTCGTCGCCGCTCATGCCTATCATTAGGGCGTTTGCCTGGGCGTCGCCCGAAAGGAGCAGTTTCTTTGTCTTAGGCCCCAGATAACCGTCGGGGATCAGTCCGTTGCGCTCCTGAAAGCGTTTTACAGCCGCTACAGTGTCGTTTCCATACGTTCCGTCCGGATCCGTCGTCAGATATCCCAAACGTTTGAGTATTTCCTGATACTGTTTAACTTCGGGGCTTTGGGTGCCGTATGAAAGCGCGTTTGCCTTGGCGTTTTCGCTGTAAAGCGCCTCCCTGGTTTCGGACCCTACCTTGCCGTCAACAGTAAGATTGTTCTTTTCCTGGAACTTTTTGACCGCCGCTTCGGTATCACTGCCAAAATGACCCGTTACAGCACTGATATAGTCGAGTTCATAAAGCCTTTCCTGAAGCTCCTTTACGTCCGTTCCTTCGTCGCCTAAGCTCACCATGTAGGTTTTAGCGCTTGAACTCATCAATAGATCATATGTGGTTTTGTCAATCACTCCGGTGATTTCAAGACCATGCCTGCGCTGGAACACCTTTATCGCTTCCTCCGTCTGCGGACCGAAGTAATCGGTGGGTTCGTCGGAGTCCATATAGAATAGTCCCATGAGCCTGAGCTGGATTTCCATTATATCGTCGTCATGTTCGCCTTTTGTAAACACAATCGGGACAGGGGTAGGCGTTGGCGCTGTAGTAGGCTCCGCTGTAGGCGTTGCTTGAGGGGGCTCCTCAGTTTCGCTATCGCCGGAAACTTCAGACGATGGTATTGTCTCTGAGCTGTCCAGCGCTGAGGGCGTTTGCACCATTTTAGGATCAGGTGTGATATTGAGTACGGCGGCGGATCCATTTTCCGCTCCGCCCGCATCGTTGGATGACTGCTGGTCCGCCGGCGGCATCAGAGCAAGCGCTATCGGAGTGGCTATTACAATTACCAGCGCTATGCATAACGACGCGCGGAGCAGAGGCTTGAGCTTAACAAACCATGATCCCATTCTGACAAATCCGCCGCGCAATGTTGCAAATAATCCGCCGTTTGAAGCCAAGCCGTTCTTTCTAGCTATAAAAAACTGTTTAATCCCATTAATGGATCTTTTTATACGGCGGGTAAATCCCTTGTTACCGTCCTTATCCATCTTAAGTTACCTCGCAAAATCTTATTAGGCATATAACCTTATTGCGGTTTATTATAGCACACTTCAACCAATAGAAAATTAACAAACCGTAAACTCTGGGCGTTTCAGCCGCAAAATATACGTATTTTCAGCATAAAAACGAATAATATGCAAAATATGGTTTTTAAATGTTACAAACAATTAATTAAATGTAAAGAATAATTGGCTTCATATTTTAAGATCTTAATAATTTCATAATAGGTATTTTATATTTTAACAAACTGCGTCTGGTTGCCGCAGTGAGCGATGAAGGAGAGCAGATCGGTTGTTTTAAGCGCTATTGAGGCGGTGCTTACCCCTGGATGTACGCTTACCCTGCCTAGGGATTTTAGATCCTCATCAATCACGGCTATTATTTCATGGGTTTTATCATATATAAGACCGAGCGGCGTAACCGCGCCAGGGAGAAGCCGGAGTTTTTCATTTAACAGCCCGTCGTCAGCAAAGCTTAGCCTGGAACAGCCCAGCTGCCTGCTTATGGACGCTGTTTGAAATCGCTTTTGCGCGCCCATCATTACCAGATAAAACTTGGATTTCTGCCTGTTCGTTAAAAACAGGTTTTTGCAGTGCTCAACGCCGGTCATGCGGTCCACTTCGCCGCATATCTCCATTGTTACCGTCGGCTTATGCTCAAAACGCTCATACTCTATCCCGAATGCGCGAAGCGCTTCGTAGATTGGCAGTTCTCTTGGGTCTATGGGCATTTGGGCTTTCCTCCCAATTTTATTTGTGATACGGTTCGCCGTTTATTATCTTAAACGCCCTGTATACCTGCTCAAGCAGCATAATCCTGAACAGCTGATGGGTAAACGTCATATCCGAAAAGCTTACGCATAGGTTTGCCCTGGCTATAACTTCGCGGCTCAGTCCAAGCGAACCGCCGACAGCTATTGCAATACAGCTCCCGCCGTCGGACATTATCCTGTCAAGCCGCTTTGCAAAGGCTTCAGATGAAAACCTGCCGCCCCCTATATCCGCGGCGATTAAATACTCCGACGGCGACAAGCATCCGAGTATACGGCGTCCCTCGCGGTCGCATACCTGCCTTTTTTGGGCATCGGACAGGTTTTCGCCGGCCTTTTCATCGGGCAATTCCACTATCTCTACGGTGGAATAACGCGAAAGCCGCTTTGTAAACTCCTTGACAGCGTCCCTGTAGAAACCCTCTTTAAGCTTGCCTATGCATATTATGCGTATTTTCATGCGCCTAAAAAGCTGCTGGGAATAAACATCATCAAAAGCCCAATGAGATTTAGCAGCAAAAGGATTGCCCCTCCTATTCCCACCATTATCCACATCCCCGCGTTATCCGCCCCCCTTCTCGAAGTGGAGAGGACGGGCGGTTCGGAGGGCAGCAAGGCCCCAGCCTTATATACGGGCTTTATATCAAGTCTACTGTGTTCATCCGCTATGGTTTCTGATTTGCTCGTACTGCCGGCTTCAGGCGTTCCCTCAACCGGTTCTTCATATCCGTTAGCGGGGGTGCCGCATCCAAAGCCAGCGCTTACCCCCTTGTCCGAAGATACATTCGATGTGCTCGTCTGTTCATCCGAAGCTGTCGTGCTGACCGCGGCGTCGTCGCACGCGGAGCTGCCGTTTTGAGCAACACCCTCAATACAGCCGGATTTCGCGCACTCTACCGCGTTTTCGCCATTAAACCCAGGGATGTTATCCGCGCCGTATAAAGAGCTTTCGGAAACTGGTTTCATGGCGGCCCCTTCCCCAATTTTTCTAAACCTCGCCCTAAGCGGGAAGTATGACGCGGCGAAGATTGCTGCTCCAACCGCCACATACAGCAGATACGCGATAAGATAGGACCCTGCGCTTATTGGGCTTGTTCCAAGGGCGGACGCGGGCAAGCTTGAAATGGTAAGGGAAATAAGGTTGTTCATGAAGTGGACTATCATGGCGGGATAGACGGAGCGGGAGTCGTACGCCATCGCACCCATTATGTATGCTAGGAACATAAACGAAGGTATTGATATGGGCTGGGTATGCATAAGGGTAAAAAGAGCCGCTGTTAGCAAAATGGCCCGCCTGCGCCCAAGGCCGCGCCAAGAGTTGAGAAGCGCTCCCCTGAACAGCCATTCCTCGGTTACCGCGGGCACGACGCATATAAGCAGTATGCTTGATATAATACTAACCCCACTCATCGGCGGGAGTTCTGAAGCAAGCGCTCCCGTATTTGCCCCCAGCGAGTCGGCGATAAGCAGCATAACGCCGTTTATTCCGGTGCTGATTAAAAAGGCGCCGATACCTATTATTACGCTTAACAGTATCGAAAGCGCCCCGATGCGGCGGTTCCCATACATGGAGGGATCGTTTCTCCGTATTATCAGCATGGCGGGTATGAAGATTGACCCGACCTGAATTAAAAGGGAGCTAAGCGCGTATGTCGACGTAATATTAGTAAGCGGTATATATGCAACAACACTGCTTGATACTATCATAAGGCATACCGATAATAAAAACATGCTGCCCGCTCGGTTCGATCTGTTCATATGTAATCCTTCCATTAAAAATTAAATGTTGAATATAAAAACAAGGGCTGGCACATGGCTTTCATTTGCCAATTTGGAAAACCCCGCTGGTTCTGTCGCGGTGGGCGACGTGAAGCTTAAACTCCTCATCAAATATATCCTCGCTCCTGAGATGCGCGCGAACGGTGTCCATGGCCATAGCCTCTGAATTGTTTTCCTTGCTTAGATGCCCTAAAATTGCGTTTCTCATCCCCATCGCGTAAAGCTTAATCAGCGCCAGACCCGCCGAATCGTTCGAAAGGTGGCCGTCGTCGCCAAGGATTCTGCGCTTGAGCACATAGGGATAGCTTCCCATCTTAAGGGTTTCGACATCATGGTTGGCCTCGATCAATAACAGGTCGGCCCCCTGTACGGCATTTAAAAGCTTGGCAGTGATATGCCCTATGTCCGTCATCAGGCCTACTTTGCCGTCGCGGCATTGAAAACAATATCCTACGGATTCAGCGGCGTCGTGGGGAGTTTTAAAAGGAAGGACATTCATATCCTTAATATAAAAATCCCTTCCGGTTTCAAAAATCCTTACGCATCCCGCGGGAATTTCGCCAACATAAGGCTGCATGGACTCCCATGTTTTCGCGTTTGCATATATAGGCGTTTTGTATCGCCTCGCGAATACGCCAACCCCGCGTATATGATCCGAGTGCTCATGCGTTATGACCAGGGCGTCTATTGATTCAGGGGACGCGCCGATTTGCGAAAGCGCTCCGGTGATGGTTCTACACGCCATGCCCGCGTCAATGAGTATGCGGGCATTTCCGCCCTCAATATACGAAGAGTTTCCAGAAGAACCGCTGAATAGCGGACAAAACTGCATTGCCATTCCTCCATGCGGCAAAATAAGCCAGTTCATAAGAGCAGGCAAGCCGCTTTAGACATTATAACCCATACGCGGGCGCTGAACAAGCTGTCACTTATCAAGATTTCGCGCTTCAATATATCGTGCTTGGATAAAAAAAGCTGGTTTGACCGGAAATTAAAGCTGTGTTATAATAACAAAAAACATGAAACGGAGTTGAGAGGATGGTAGTAGCTTCCTGCTAAAATAACGATAGGGTATTTAGATTAACCTTTGGCCATAGCGGCAAAGGTTAACGTACCCATGCAGGAAAGCTATTCATAATCAAATTCCGCCGTCTTTTTATACGCTGATGTTTTTGTGTATAATTGCACGCCGCGGCCGCAGGATAGTTATCCTGCGGCCTTGTTTTATACATAGCCCGGAACTGGGCGGGAAAGGAGCAATTATGTCCATAATCAGCGTAGATAACCTTACATTCTGCTATGATGGCAGCTACGATAATATATTTGAAAATGTTTCATTCAAGATCGATACGGATTGGAAACTGGGTTTTATAGGAAGGAACGGAAGGGGCAAAACCACATTTTTGAACCTGCTCATGGGCAAATACAGATACAGGGGCAGCGTTAGCACGTCGGTTGCGTTTGACTACTTTCCATTCGAGGTGCCAGACGCCTCGATGACCACGATTGAAGTCATTGAGGGCGTTAGCCCTGATTATGAGCATTGGAGACTTATGAAGGAGCTTAATCTGATGAAGGCTACGGAGGACATGTTATATAGGCCCTTTTGCACCCTTAGCAACGGCGAGCGGACGAAGGCACTGCTTGCGGCGCTGTTTATAAAGGAAAACAACTTCCTACTCATCGACGAGCCGACCAACCATCTGGATATGGAAGCGCGCGGGATGGTCAGCGACTATCTAAGCAACAAGAATGGCTTTATACTGGTATCGCACGACAGGGCGTTTCTTGACAGATGCATAGACCATGTGCTGTCCATAAATAAATCCACCATTGAGGTGCAGAAGGGAAACTTCTCCACTTGGCAGAGAAACAAAGAGATGAGGGACAACTTTGAGATAGATAAAAACGAGAAACTGAAAAAGGATATAGCTAGGCTTAAGCGGGCGGCCGGACGCATGTCGGTGTGGTCGGACGGCATAGAGGAAACCAAAATAGGCTATGGCCCATGCGACAGAGGAAACATAGGGGCAAAGGCCGCAAAGATGATGCGCCACGCAAAAGCCGTTGAAACCAGACGTGAGCGCGCGGTGGAGGAGAAGGAAAAGCTTCTCAAGGACATAGAGTATTTCAGCCCGCTAAGGGTGAGTCCCATGCCATATTTCAGCGATACGCTGCTCTCCCTCAAAGGCGTTGGCATACGCTATGGCGAAAGGGCGGTATGCGGGAATGTAAGCCTTACAATCCGACAGGGCGACCGTATAGCGCTGTGCGGCAAGAACGGTTGCGGCAAGTCCAGCATATTGAAGCTGATACTTGGGGAGGACCTTGAATTTGAGGGAGAGGTTAATATAGGCGGCAGGCTCAAAATATCATACGTGCAGCAGGACACGTCAAAACTTAGCGGGAGCCTTAAGTCATTTGCCAAAAGCCGCGGAATAGACGAAAGCCTGTTTAAAACAATCCTGCGCAAGCTGGATTTTTCCCGTGTCCAGTTTGAAAAGGATATATCGGATTACAGCGAAGGACAGAAGAAAAAGACGTTGATTGCGGGCAGCCTGTGCGAATGCGCAAACCTATACATATGGGACGAACCGTTGAACTTTATCGACGTGATGTCGAGGATGCAGATCGAGCGTCTCATAATGGAAAGCATGCCCACGATGCTGTTCATAGAGCATGACGAAGCGTTTTTGAACCTTGTCGCCACCGATACTGTGCGGCTTTAGCGGATAAAAACAAAATCACGCCCGGCAATCAGCGCCCGGCGTGTTTTGTTTAGGAGGTAGGAAGAAAACGAACCTAAAAACGTGCTCTGTATAGCAATCGAGTGATAAATGGGGGGAGCATTTATTCTCTCTGCATGTACACCTATAAGACGTACAAGAACATCGGGTGGTTGCGTTATATTATGAACTTATAATGAACTGTTTAAGGCAACTTTATGAAGGAAAATTAATCCATGTCCTCAATAACATATGGCCTTCCCTGCTCATTGGAGATGGTTGAGGATATGCCGTACACCTCGGCCATCGAGGTCTGGTTTACGGTTTCATGGGGAGCGCCGTAGCCATATAGGGCGCCGTCTTTAAGAAACGCTATTTTGTCGCAGTAATGGGACGCGAGGTTTACGTCGTGAAGCACACAGATGGCGGACAGGCCGCTATTGGCGCACAGGCGGCGCACAAGCTTCAATATTTCAAGCTGATACTTAATATCAAGGCTTGATATGGGTTCGTCAAGGAGCAGGATTTCCGCGCTCTGGCATATAGCTCTGGCAATAAGGATACGCTGCCATTCACCCCCCGACAGGGTAAGGATGGAACGCGCCTTAAGGTGCTCGACATGCGCCATCTCCATAGCCTTTAGGGCGGTATGCATATCTTCCGCACCCGCGCTCCCCAGCAGGCCGATATGAGGGTTGCGGCCCATAAGCACGATATCAAGGGCGGTAAATCCGAACTCGGGGACCGACCTCTGGGGCGCCATGGCCATATGCTTTGAAAGCTCCTTTGCGCTGTATTTGCGCACGTCAACGCCATCTATCAGCACCCTGCCCGATTTTGGGCGAAGGAACCCGCTGATGCAGCGCATAAGCGTAGTTTTGCCGCTTCCGTTGGGTCCAAGCAGGCCCAGCATGCACCCGCGCGCAAGCCGGAGGCTTACATCCTTTAAGACATCCCTGCCGCTATATTGAAAGCTGACGCAATCCACTATAACCCGATCAGTCATCCAGACCTCCTTTCGCGTAACGCTTCATGATAAAAAGGAAGAAAGGGACCCCGCATATAGCGCACAGCACGCCTACAGGGAGTTCAATAGGCGGAAACAGGCATCTTGCCAGGGTGTCCATAACGCACAGGAACGCTCCTCCGCCCAGGAATGAACAGGGGAGCAGCGTGCGGTGGTCGGGACCGGCCGCAAGGCGTATCATGTGAGGTATTATCAATCCCACAAAACCGACGACCCCCGAAACCGCCACGCATGACGCTGCCAAAACGGTAGCTAGCAAAATTATTATACGGAGATGGCGCGAATAATCCACGCCAAGCATCCTTGCCTCCTCCTCACCAAGAAGCATTACGTTGAGCGGTTTTGAAAAGAGCATAAGTCCGGCTGAAACCGGCAGGATTGAAACGGCCGCGAACAGGACCTTGCTGTAGCTTGCCGACGAAAAGCTTCCAAGCAGCCACATGAAGATATTGTCAAGGCGGCCGCGGTTAAGTATCATGACGGCCGACGTAAGGGCGGAGAACAGTGAGGACAGCGCTATACCGGCAAGTAGCAGGGAAGTGGTGGAGATTCTGGACTTTACACGTGACGCAAAGAACACCAGCATCACGCACAATAGCCCGCCGGCAAACGCAAAGGCCGCTATTCCTCCAAGGCCGTAAACGGACAGGCCCGCCCCAACCCCCATGGTCATGGCCAGCGCGGCGCCGAATCCAGCGCCTGAGCTTACTCCCAGTATATGGCTGTCCGCCATAGGATTTTTAAAAACCCCCTGAAGGCAGCATCCGGCCACGGCCAGCCCTCCCCCGACCAGATATGACAATATTGTGCGGGGGAGGCGGACGCTCCTGAGTATAACCGCCGAAGGCTCCGTGCTTGAGCTGAACAATAGTGAAAGCTCGGACAGCTTAAGCCCAGTACTGCCCATGACAACGCCAAATATAAGCGCAAGCGCGCTTAACACGATGAGAATAGCTAGTATCGGGGCTGTAAGCCTGTTTCCGTTAAGTTTCACTTTCCCTCCATTATAAATGCCCTCGCTATGGCGGAGCGGTTATAAAATCATGGGCTAGGTATCGGTCAAGTCAGTCGGCTTTGACTTCCTTTATTATATTTGCTATTGTCTCAACCGCGTCTGCAATTCTTGGACCAGGGCGCTCCACTGTTTCAACGTCAATGGTAAACACCCTGCCTTCCTTCACTGCGGTGAGGTCGTTGTAACCCGCGGCCGCGGAAAGCTGTTCAACGGTGTACAACGAGGAGAGCAATATTATGTCCGGATCCTTTTCTACAAGCGTTTCAAGCGAGTATTCCACCCACTGCACATCCACATCCTTAGTTACGCATTCGCCTCCGGCAAGCTCAATGGCGGAATTTATAAAGCTTCCGTTGCCGCCAGTCCAGTTTCCAAATTCGCCGTAACTCATAACATAGTAAACGGTAGGCTTTGTTGCTTCATCATCTGGTTTTACAGAGCTGATCCGTGCTTTAATATCCGATACAAGCGCCTCAGGCTTGGCCCCGCATACGGCCGCTATCAGCTCTATTGACTTATATATTTGATCATAAGTGGTTGCCTCTGAACACACAACCGTGCATCCGGCGTTTTGAAGGCTGTCGATGGCTTCCTGCTGCAGGTGGTTTCCCGCAAGCACAACGTCGGCTTCGGCGGCAATTACAGCCTCAACATTCGGGCCGTTATAGTCGCCCATAACGGGGACATCCTTAGCCTGTTCCGGATAGGTGCTGTAATCATCCCTTCCAACCAGCTTGTCGCCAAGCCCGAGCGCATAGATGATTTCAGTGTTACTTGGGGTAAGCGAAACGATGGTCTTGACATCCTTTGGTACGGATACCTCCCTGCCGATTACATCGGTTACCGTGGACGGACCCTGCGGCTGCTGTACGCCGCATGAGGCAAGCATAACCGTTGCGATTATCAGGGCGAGAAGAAGCGCTGCCGTTCTCCTTAGTTTCATAAAACATACCTCCCAAAAATTTTTCCCCAATAAAAACGGCCCCAGACCTTCTTCAGCATGGAGCCGTGCGCACATAAACAAACGCACTCTTCTTCCCTCCGAAGAAAAGAACTATCTGGTCGGACGGATAGGTCTCCCGGCTTTGCTTCATCCGCGTCAACCGCCTTCCCACCCTATACTTGGGCAGTGGCATATGGCTGAAGCGTCGGCTTCACGGTAGCGGGGGCTGCAGCGGAGTTTCACCGCTTTCCCAGATCAATAATTGATCTTAATATCCTTAGCCTTTATTATTAGGTTTGCAAGGATTATATCAGCGCTTAGGATTAAAGTCAACGCGGGGTACGGATTTTTATAATTGTATGCCGAATTATCGCGATGAGAAAACTAGGCTTACCATCCTAATATAAAATGGACAAAGTTCGGTTAAAACGATTGACACGGATGGCCGGCGCAAAGCATAATAGAGGGTAAATTTGGCGGCAATGCCATAATTAATTTTGGAAAGGCGTGATAAAATGGAAGAGATCAGGAAGGAGCAGCCTAAAAACTTTATTGAGGAATTGGTCGAACAGGATATGGGGAATAACCCCGTTGTCCGCACCCGCTTTCCGCCTGAGCCAAACGGATACATACATATCGGGCACGCAAAGGCCCTGTTTGTGGATTTTGGCATTGCCAAAAAGTATGGCGGCAAGTGCAACCTTAGATTTGACGATACAAATCCCGCCAAGGAGGACGTAGAATACGTTGAAGCGATAGAAGAGGACATCCGATGGCTAGGCTTTGAGTGGGATAAGCTCAGGTTTGGCTCCCAATACTTCGACACCTGCTACGAGCTTGCGATAAAGCTTATAAAAAAGGGCGCGGCATACGTATGCGACCTTTCCAAGGATGAAATGCGCGAATACCGCGGTACGCTTACCGAGCCGGGAAAGAACAGTCCCTACAGGGACAGGAGCGCGGAGGAAAACCTTGAGCTGTTCGAGCGCATGAGAAAAGGCGAATTTGAAGACGGCTCAAGAACCCTTAGGGCCAAGATAGACATGGCGTCCCCCAATATCAATATGAGGGATCCGGCCCTTTATAGAATACTTCACCGCAGTCATCACCAAACCGGCGATAAATGGTGCATATATCCGATGTACGATTTTGCCCACCCTGTACAGGACGCTATCGAAGGGGTTACGCATTCGCTATGCTCGCTTGAGTATGAAGCGCACAGGCCGCTTTACGACTGGGTAATAGATCAGTGCGGGTTTGAACCCAAGCCGCGCCAGATTGAGTTCGCGCGTCTGAATATGACGAATACCATAATGTCAAAGCGCTATCTTAGAAGGCTTGTAGAGGAGGGATTCGTTTCAGGATGGAATGATCCGCGCATGCCCACTATATGCGCCATGAGGCGCAGAGGATATACAAAGGAAGCGATAGCGGATTTCCTCGGGCGCGTCGGAGTATCAAAGGCTGATTCGGTTGTCGATACCGCGATGCTTGAGCACTGTGTGAGGGAGCATCTCAACCTTACCGCAAACAGGGCTATGGCGGTGCTTGACCCGGTAAAGCTTGTGATAGCAAACTGGGAAGAAGGAACCTTTGAGGATATAGAGATTGAAAACCTGCCGGGGCAGCCGGAAGCTGGGGTGCATACCGTGCGGTTTGGCAGGGAGGTCTACATTGAGCGCGAGGACTTTATGGAGGAACCGCCCAAAAAGTATTTTAGACTGAAACCAGGCGGCGAGGTAAGGCTTAAGGGCGCTTATATAATAAAATGTGAGGATGTTGTAAAGGATTCTGAGGGAAATATCATCGAGATACGGTGCACTTATGATCCTGAAACCAGGAGCGGCCAATGCGAACGCAAGGTAAAGGGAACGCTGCACTGGGTTCCCGTGCATGACGCGGTAGAAGCGGAGTTTCGGCTGTACGAAGCGCTTTTGAGCGACGGCGGCGAGGAGGGGGACAGGGGTTTCATAGAGAGACTAAACCCAAATTCGCTCCAAATTTTACATGGATATGTCGAGCCGTTTTTGGCCGGATGCGAACCGATGGAGCGGTTCCAGTTCATGCGTACAGGCTATTTTGCAGCCGATGAATATGACCATAGAAAGGGCAAGCCTGTTTTTAACAGAACGGTTGGCCTGAAGGACAGCTTTAAGCTAAATTGATTTTCTAAATAATTTGTACGGGTAGGAGAGGACTTTTATTATGGTACGAACCAGGTTTGCGCCGTCCCCCACGGGCTATTTGCATATAGGCGGTCTTCGCACCGCCCTATATACATACTTGTTTACTAGAAAGAATAACGGCAGGTTTATACTTCGCATAGAGGACACGGACAGGGAACGGTATGTAGATGGCGCTACGGAGGCGATCTACCGCTCGCTGAGACTGGCGGGTCTTGACTGGGACGAGGGTCCCGACACAGGCGGTGAATACGGCCCTTATATACAGTCCGAGCGCCAGGGGATGTACCTTCCGTATGCGGAGCGGCTGGTCAGGGAAGGAAAAGCCTATTACTGTTTTTGCCCCAAGGAGGAGCTGGACAGGCGCAGGATGGCCGTGGACGAGGGAGCATGGAAATATGATAAACACTGCCTTAAAATGTCCCCGGACGAGGTAAAAAGGCGCATAGCGGCCGGCGAGAGCTATGTAATCAGGCAGAATGTTCCAGAAAGCGGCGAGGCGTCGTTTGACGACGTTATATATGGGCATATTTCGGTGGACTGTTCGGAACTTGACGACGGGGTGCTGATAAAGGCTGACGGAATGCCAACGTACAATTTCGCCAATGTGATAGACGATCATACAATGGGGATTACCCATGTAATGAGGGGCAACGAGTATCTGGCGAGCACACCCAAATACAACCTGCTTTATGAAGCGTTTGGATGGGAAAAGCCGGTTTATATCCACCTTACCCCTGTTATGAAGGACGCCACGAGAAAGCTGTCAAAGCGCCATGGCGATCCATCCTTTGAGGATCTGCTAAACATGGGGTATCTCAAGGAGGCCATTGTCAACTACATCGCGCTTGTGGGATGGAACCCAGGCGACAACAGGGAGTTCTTTACGATGGACGAATTGATAGATGCGTTTTCAATCGAGGGGCTATCCAAGTCTCCGGCCATCTTTGACATGGCGAAGCTCACCTGGATGAACGCCGAGTATACGCGAAGGCTGGATCCTGGCGCGTTTGATTCATATGCCGAACCCTACTATGATAAGGCTGGGGTTGCTAAAATGGACAAACAAATACTATGCCGGATATTGCAGCCAAGGGTTGAACGCTTTGACCAGATACCGGAGATGGTAGGTTTTTTGGCAAAGCTTGACGAAGGCTATCCGCTTGATATGTATACGAATAAAAAGTCGAAGACCAACCCCGAAGCGGCCAAAAACGTACTGGATATTGCGATACCTGCGCTGGAAAGCCTCGACGTATGGAGGGAGCGGGAGGTTCACGACGTCCTGCTAGGCTTGGCCGAGAAGAACGGCCTTAAAAACGGAACGATGCTGTGGCCCGTGCGCATAGCCCTTGCGGGCAGGCAGGTAACCCCGGGCGGCGCGATAGAAATTGCGGTTCTGCTTGGCAGGGAGGAAGGCCTTAGGAGACTGAAACTGGGGAGGGCCAGGCTTGACGGCATATGCTGAGTAAAAATCTCAAGCGCGCTTTGAGATAAAAAAGCGCTGGTTCGATCTTTGGATCAATCAGGATGAGGGCACAGGGACTTTCCCGCCTATAGCGTTTGTGAGGATGTATAAAAATGCGCTGAGCAATCAGCGCGTCTTTTTATCCTGCGCATCAGCATGCAGATTAAACCCTAAGGCGCAATGGAAGCTTAGAGCAGGAAGATATGGGTCTTGAAACGGCAAATGATGCCGTACAGCATTGTCGTCAAAGCTCCTCCTTAGGAGCCGCTAAGGCCTTAGTGCGGCGCCACGCCCCGCACAAATTTTGCACGTTTCATACTTGAGAACTGTAAAGGGGCTGCTCTGCGACGGATGCGCTAAAGATAGGCAGAGCGGTATGCCTTCCGGCGGTGACAAAGCGGATGCTAAAAACGCACGTTAGCCGAGACGCTTCTCTATCACGCGCCCCTTATCGTTAAGTTACTATTATTTTGTATGAAATCGTTTCTTCAGCTCGCGCACCAAGTCCCTGCCGAGCACGGAATAACACGCATACAGAAGCGCTACAGCAACAGCGCCCATAAGGACTACGGTCCACCCGCTTTCCTCCATCCAAAGGGGGAAAGAAATAATTGCGGAAATGATTGAAATTAGTATCATCCACAGCATGGGCATCATATTCTGCCTTTGTCTGTCAAGATCGGTGAAAAACAGCACTCCAGTTACAACTAAGCCGCTAAAGCAGACCAGCGGTACAACCTCGTTCGCCCACCCGGGGGCGAGAAGGCGGTCTATCATGATAAGAAGCGCCGATACGTCTGCGACTAGCTTTACAATTTGGCTGATCCGGTTGTATTCTACAAGGTCCGGCGAAAATACAAAGGACCAGGTTATCCAGAGCGACCAAAGTACAATTATGCTCCACGCCTTTCCCCCAGTGCATAGGTTCAGTATGGGGCAGATATAGGCTGCAAACAGAAACGGCCTTTTTATCCAGTCGCGTATTCGATTAAGCTGAAGCTTCTTCCTGTTCTGTCTAGGGTATGTGATATCAACCTTCATATAATTCGCTCCCTTCAACGATGGGGATAATCCCGTCTGCAATAAGCAGGTCATATACTCTTTCTTCAAAAGAGGGATCGGCGGTTGATTTTGAAATGGACAGCGTCGCCGTATTTTCAAACGTCACCATTGCGCAGCTCGCCCTGTTTATAGTACCCGTCCCAAGGACAAAGTCCATGTCGTTGACATGCGCCGCCATCTCAGGCGGAAGCTTAACAACTCCAATATTTGAAAGGGTATTGCTGAATATCCTATCACCCAGAAAACCATAGGCGGCCTTTACCGCGGGGGATTTAATAAACAGCGGAACATACCGGATTGCGTCTACCATACGGTTTGTCGCGTTAATCATTTTGCTCATGTTTTCTTTAGACGCCCGTTCTCTTAGCTGGCGGCTGATTTCGCCAATAATGTCATCAATATCCATAATGCTTTTCAGCGGCAGCCTGATTCCGCAATACATGGAAAAGTTCCGTAAGGTGTTTGAAGGGTAGAACTTTCTCATGTTCACAGGCACCTGTATGCTTGCGCTTCCTTCGGTTTCATCGGTTGCGTACCTTCCGGCGGCAAAAAGAACCGCAAGCATATATTCCGTTACGGTAGCGCCTTTGCCCTTTGCAGTATCCTTCAATAGAGCGGCGTCGATTCTAAATTGAATTATACGGCACGGATTTAGCTTAGAAATCTTTCCGCTCATCTGCACGGCCGGTTTGTCCACAAATCCGGACGCCCCTTCCTTGGCGCCCGCACGGGGAAATTCATTGGCAACTTCGTCGGCCGCTGGTGCGCCGTTGATATCCAGTATATTAGGATCATTTGGGATCCTCACGCCAATAAGGCGAAGGTACTCCGCCGTAAGCGCTTTTAGAAACGCCATTCCGCCTGTGCCGTCCGTTAAAACGTGAAAGTACTCTATGCTGATTCGGTTTTTATAATAGAGCACTCTGAATGACTGCGAGCCGCTTCTGGATATTTTTAATGGCTTGCAGGGGGCGTCCAATTCCGGTTCAGCCGAATACCTTCGCTTGGCAGTATCCAGGTAATGCCAGAAAAAGCCCTTTTTAACCGTTGTGGCAAAGCCTGGGAAACGCTTTATCGCAAATGTAAGCGCCATTTGAAGGATTTCCGGCGCTACGTCCTCCCTTAAGCGTATGGACATACGGAACACCGCCATTTGGCCGTGCTTCATTGAAAGCGGATAGATCTTGGCGGCATTGTCAAGAGGGTACCAAAGTATGGCGGGTCTTGCATAAAAGCCCCCGAGCCTTCTTATGCTGAGCCTGTCCAATGCCTCCGCAAGGGGTACTTGGCGAGATGCGTAGTAAAGAAGCGCTTTTTCAAAATCTAAACGCATTTTTAAACAGTCCTTGCGGGAAAGCGCCACATGATGGTCCAGATCCGCTAGAAACTGTTCCAACCCGTCCGCCTCGGCGTTAGTAAGAGTAAGCTTGTACTGATCAAAAGGGTTCGCGGCATTTCGTCTCATGGTAATAAAGCCTTCCATTGCGTTGATTGAGTACCGCCGCGCCGGAAAATCCGCCTTTAACGGCCTGTGTCTCAGTGATTGTATCATAATGCAGTAATTGGGTACATTCAAGTTATTTAGAATATAATTACTATAAATACCTAATATGAAAAATTGTGGCGACAATATTTTTATGTCAAACGGGAAGGACAGGCGTTTTGCATCAGCACAGTCCGGCCCAGGGCGCACAGGGTGCTGAGCGTAGTTCGCCTGTTAGGGTTGTCATAATTAATCTTTGATGCTAAAATAAACAGTAATGCTTATAGGGAGGGGGTCATATTATGCTAAACATATATAAAACCATTGACGGCAAGGTAAAGGAACTTGATAACATAGCCGAAGGATCGTGGGTACACTTGTGTGACCCCGAGGAGCCGGAGATAGAAAGGGTTGTAAACGAGCTGGGGATAGATCCCGACTATGTGAGGGCAGCGCTGGACGAGGAGGAAAGTCCCCGCGTTGAGAGCGAAGACGGAAATACCCTTATCGTGGTGGACATTCCCACGGTTGAGAGCGAAGGGCGTACTTTTGTATATTCAACGATACCGGTCGCCATCATCCATTGCGAGTCGGTGCTTATTACCGTATGCCTTAAGGAGAGCTCCCTGATTGAAACGTTTATAGACGGCAGGGTAAAGGGGTTTTCAACGGCGAAGAAGACCAGGTTCATACTGCAGCTTTTATATCGAAACGCCTCAAGGTTTTTGCAATACCTCAAACAGATAGACAAGGCGAGCCTCCAGGTCGAGACGGAGCTGCATAAATCCATGCAGAACCGCGAGCTTATACAGATGCTTAAGCTTGAAAAATCGCTTGTATACTTCTCTACGTCGCTGACAAGCAACGAAAGGGTATTAAAGCGTCTGCTCAGGCTTGATTTTATAAACCGGTATCCTGACGATACGGATCTGCTGGAGGACGTACTGATTGAAAACGAACAGGCGATCAGCATGTGTAATATATACAGGGATATATTGAGCGGCACTATGGACGCGTTTGCCTCGGTTATATCCAATAACCTTAATGTGGTCATGAAGCTGCTGGCGTCCGTAACAATAGTCATCAGTATACCTACGATAGTGGCGAGTTTTTTCGGCATGAACACCTGGGTCCCATGGGAGGGCACTGTAACAGGATTTTATGTCGCAATGGCGATAGCGTTTGGCTTTTCCGCCATAACCGCCATAATACTCTGGAGAAAAAAGATGTTCTGATCGGCATATTTATAATTTTAGGAAGTGATCGAATGCCTTTATTAAGGTTTAAATGCTCAAAATGCGGGAATCGGTTTGAAGAGTTTGTACCGGTATCGCGAATTGACGAGGCGAGATGTCCAGAGTGCGGCTCGAACTGCGAGCGGGTGTACGAGGGCAAGTGTAATTCATATGGTTCGTCGGGCGGGGGAGGCTGCGGAGACTGCTCAGGCGGAAACTGCGGCGCCTGCGGAGGCTGCCATTAAAAGTAAGACGGGTTGGACAGTTAGCCGGTCGGGGGGAGTGCTTTTATGGGGTATTTCGTTATAAATGGTGGGAACAGGCTTGAGGGGGAGGTGACGATCAGCGGAGCTAAAAACGCCGCGCTTGCGATCATACCGGCAACCATATTGTCGGGGGAAAGCTGCGTTATTGAGAATCTGCCGGCCATTCAGGATGTCAGCATACTAGCTGAAATCTTTAAAATGATTGGGGCGAAAACCGATCTCACAAAGGGCGGAGCGATGTGCGTGGATCCATCGGGGATCAATGATTTCAGCGTTACCTTTGAAATGGTAAGCTCGCTTCGCGCTTCCTATTATCTTCTTGGGGCGCTGCTTGGCCGCTATGGCCATGCCGAGGTTGCGCTGCCGGGGGGCTGCTCGATAGGGCAGCGTCCGATTGACCAGCATATTAAAGGTCTGCGGGCGCTTGGCGCAAATGTGGTTATTGAAAACGGGATCGTTAAGGCCGATGCCGTCCGTCTAAAGGGAGCGGAAATATATATGGACGTTTCCAGCGTAGGCGCCACAATAAATATTATGCTTGCCGCGTCCCGCGCTGAGGGCAGGACAATAATAGTCAACGCTGCCAAGGAGCCCTATGTGGTGGATGTGGCCAACTTTTTAAACATGATGGGGGCGTCGGTCAAGGGCGCTGGAACCGATATAATAAGAATAGATGGGAAAAAGAAACTCCATGGTTGCAATTACTCGATAATTCCCGATATGATGGAAGCGGGGACATTTATGATCGCCGCGGCGGCTACCAGGGGGGATGTATTTATAAATAACGTTATTCCTACGCATCTGGACGCCATATCCGCAAAGCTCATGGAAAGCGGCGCGCTTGTAGAGGAGGGCGACGACGGGCGCGATTTCTTCATACGTGTCAAGTCGGACAGCCGGCCCCGCGCAGTAAATATCAAGACCCTCCCGTATCCAGGGTTCCCTACGGACCTGCAGCAACCCATGATGTCGCTTTTGTCCGTATCCACCGGCAACAGCTTTGTTATGGAAAATATATTTGAGGAACGCTTTAACCACGTTGGGGAGCTGTGCAGGATGGGCGCCAACATAAATGTAAATTCGCGTTCGGCAATGATACAGGGCGTAGAAAAGCTGTCGGGCACGCACCTTTACGCATCTGACCTCCGCGCCGGCGCGGCGCTGGTAGTGGCCGCGTTAATGGCGCAAGGCCCAAGCATTATACATAACATACACTTCATCGACCGCGGATACGAGCACCTGGAGCACAAAATAAGGGCGCTTCACGGCGATATGGCAAGGGTTGACTGAAAACAGATAATTATAAGAAAACTTATACGCCGTACACCGTAAATCCGGCAGGCTCAAAGCGCACTGTCCGGATTATTTTATTGATATTCATTACTTAGGACAAGTTTTTTGCACGCTTAAACCACATTCTGGATTGCTGAATATATACCGCAGTGATATACTTTAAATATCTAAGATATATGGTAATCAGTCCATATATCTGTATTTTAGGAGGATAAGGATGAAAGCAAGAAAACTTATGGCTATGCTGCTATCCGTGCTTATGCTGCTTTCAGCGGCGCCGGCAATGGCTAGCGGCGGCATGGAGGACCCAAACCAGACAAATCTGTACGGATATGCCACATACAACTTTTTAGGCTCGCATATAGGAGTATCGGATGTAGAATCATGGGCATATTTCAATTCCCAGGCTCCGCAGACGGTGGTTACCCTTGGCAGCCGCATGGATTACCAGTTCTTTGCGGGCGACGTAAGGGACGGCATTGTATACGCATATCAGGAGAGGCTCGTTGATCAGGGGGATGAAACGGGCGAGATAAATGTCGACGATTTTTATTCTTTTAATACGGAAACATGGACTGGAGTAAAGCTAGGGGAGTGTCCAGAAAACCTGTATGTAGTAGACATGGCATACGCTGACGACGTGGATATAATGTATGCGCTGGTTTTGAATTCGGATGACGCGCGTCATCACCTCATGTCCGTAAATCTGTCAAACGGCTCGTTGACAGAGATTATGGACGTAACAGGTATTGCCTCAGGAATTGTTTCAGGGCTTGCGTACCTTGGAGATGGAGTATTCATGAGTTTTGACAGACATACCGGCTACTCCGTAACGATTGACCTTGACGGGAATGTAAACAGGCTTTCGTATGTTTATCACACTGATATGTACGGCTGCAACTCCATGACCTATAGCGCGGCGTCGGACACTGTATACGCGTCGATGTGCTATTTAAACGGAGATACCGAGAGCAGGCTTTTTGCCATTGACCCCGTTGACGGAAGCGGCGAGTACATCGGAAATATAGGTCCGGGCTACGGCACCCAGGTTATGGCGCTGTTTACCATGGACGAAGCGCCGGATGTAAACATACCCAATCCCGAGGAGTTTAACGGCGCATTGAATGTGGACGGAGGGCAGCTTAATTTCCACAACGACACGATAGCGCCGTGGACTATCGAAACTTCAGGCGGAAGAACTTACGCCGCATCCGATATTGCGGGGCGGCATAATAATTCGACATCCGTAACGGCAAACTTTTATGGGCTTGAGGCGGGGCAGACGCTTTCCTTTGATTGGATGGTTTCAAGCGAAGCATCTTACGATCTGTTGAATTTTTACGTAAACGGCGTATCCCAGGGCCGGATAAGCGGTAATGTAGGCTGGACGGGCGTCAGCTATACCGTTCCGGCGGATGGCGACTATATATTCAAATGGACATATTCAAAGGATCCGAGCGTAAGCTCCGGCGAGGACAGGGGCTTTATCGACAATATCGCGCTTACCGGCGAACTTCCGGACGACGAACCGGTCAATCCGGGCGGGCCGACTGAGTTCGATGCTGCGCTTAACGCAGAAGGCGGCGATCTAAGGTTTGTAAACCACCTCAATTACCCATGGGCGGTTGACAGGACTTCGGACACGGGCAGGATTTCAGCGAAGTCCGCGATAGAGGGAAGTAATGACATATACACCCATTTCTATACCGAGATAAACGGCATGGAGGCGGGACAGGCGCTTAGGTTCGAATGGAAGGCTTCAAGCGCGTTTTTGAGCGACTACCTGTCATTCTGGGTAAACAATCGTAGAATCGAAACTTTAAGCGGAATAACGGGATGGGAATCTGTAGTGTATGAAATCCCCGAGGACGGCGACTATACGTTCAGTTGGCGCTATGAAAAGGATACCGAGGGTTCGGATGGAAGGGACTGCGGCTGGATAGATAACGTGGAGGTGCTTGATAGTTACGAGCCTACGCCTACGATAGTACCTGGACCTTCTCAGGAGGATTTTGACGCTGCCATAAATGCCGACGGTGAAATCAGGAGCTTTGTAAACGACGCTGCTCATCCATGGATATTGGATTCGACGGAGAACGGACGGATTTCAGTCAAGTCGGATACCGCTGGCGTATCGGGAGCGGAAACCGAGTTTACAATCGATTTGGGAAGCATACCCGCCGGCTCCACCGTTGAATTCGACTGGAAGGTAAGCTCTGAAACGGGGTGGGACAGGCTGTGCTTCACTGTAAACGGCATTACGTACAGGGTAGTATCGGGCGAATCGGACTGGGCGCATCAAAGCTTTGAGATTGAATCCGAGGGCCAGTACGTATTTGGCTGGAAATACGAGAAAAACTACTTCGCGGACGCGGGGCAGGACGCGGGCTGGATCGACAATGTCAAGATAACGGTCCCAGGAGGCCCCATTGACACGTATACAGTTACCTTCGTTGACGGCGTAACAGGCGGCATAATCGGCACGGACGAGGTACTCCCTGGAGAACCCGCAACCGCTCCGGAACCGCCTGAACATGACAATGGGATCATGCCGTATATGTTCATGAGCTGGGATAGAGATTTTTCGGCGGTCAACAGCGATATGACGGTCACAGCCCAATACCTGCTTCTAGGCGACGTAGACGGAAACGGAATAACCAATATCACGGATGCGACGCTGATAATGAGGCACATTGTCGGAATGGAACCGTTATATGGCGATGCGCTTACCGCGGCAAATATAAATGGCGACGCCAATATAAATATGACTGACGCTACCATATTGGTCAGGGCGATTTTAGGTCTCGAATCCATTTTATAATAATATTTAAGTATGAACTTTGGGCGCGCCCCCTGCTAATAGGAGGTTAGCGCCCATCTTTTTTGTAGTATTCCGTTGCCATAAAAAATATGTTATATTGACTTATTCAATAATGTTGGGGGGAGTATTTAACATGAGAATTAGGGCGGACATAAAACGTGACGCCAAGATCGCCTTCAAGTCCAATTACTGGACCAGCGTAGGCACGCCTTTTCTGGTTGGGATTATAATATCGGTAGCGGCCAGCGCGGCTGCGCTAATTGCGGGCGCGTTATTCGGTACAAACCTGGTATACCTGGCCTATTATGGGGATGCGGAGCTGGCGGCTTCGTTTGGATCGTCGGCGTGGCTGATCTATTTATTGATAGCGGCCGTTCAATTTCCATTCGCGGTAGGGCTGTGCGCGTTCTTTACAGCCAATTACAGGGGAGGGAAACCATCGCTCGATGTCGCCTTTGTACGCGCGTTCAGGGACTACGGAAGAAACTTCGGCGGTATGTTGTATATGTACCTGTTTCTGATATTGTGGTCTTTGATCCCAGGAGGATGTATAATTCTTATAGCTATCCCCGCGATAGCTCGTTCCGGAATGTTAGCTGTATTGGGCATATTGGGCTTGTTGGGTTTAATTGTATCAATAGTTAACCTCATAATAAAAGGCTATGCATACAGCATGACGCCATACATACTGGCGGATCTTCAGCTGATCAAGGCAAAGGAGGCCGTAAAAATATCAAAGACGATCACAAGGGGCCACTGCGGACAGCTGTTTTTGCTTGATATGAGTTTTATTGGCTGGTGGCTGCTTTCGTCGATAACGTTTGGTATCCTTTGGATATTCTATGTAGCTCCTTATTATGAGACGGTAAAGGCCGGCTTTTACACCGAGATCAAGGAAGAGGCCAAATTGAAAGGGCTGCTGTAATACGTAAAGCGGGAATATGTGAACGGATATGCTATTAAGGACGGCTGAAGGGCAATTATTGCCCCTTGTCGTCCTATATATATGCGTTTATGCACTTCAAAACGCAAATACGCTGTGCTATAATGCGGATATAACAAATATTTTGGAGGCTAGTGTTAAATATGGATAATGTAAAGGTAGCGATCTGGGGATTTGGCGCTATGGGTTCAGGCATAGCGAAAGTACTGCTTGGCAAGCGCGGCGTGGATATTATAGGGGTGTGCGATATTCATCCGGAACGTGCCGGCAAGAGCATATTTAACGTTCTTGGAATGGATAGGGGCGAAAAAAAGGATGTAGTGATCATGCCCAACATAGAGGACGTGGTAAACGGAAAGAATTGCGATATATGCGTCATCGCTACCGATTCATTTACTAAAAAGGCATTTCCAAAGATCAAATATATTGTACAGCAGGGTGTAAACGTGGTTTCAACAGCCGAGGAAATGAGCTATCCAAAGGCTCAGGAGCCGGAGCTTGCCCGCGAGATGGATGAACTGGCGAAAAAGTATGGCGTATCCATACTTGGCACGGGGATTAACCCAGGGCTTATGATGGACCTGCTGGCTATATGCCTTTCAGGCTGTATGACAAATGTAGAATCCGTAACCTGCAAAAGGGTAAACAGCCTTTCGCCATTCGGCCCCGCGGTAATGGAGGAACAGGGCGTTGGCCTTTCGGTGGACAGCTTTATGAAAGGTGTTGGCGACGGCTCGCTTGCGGGGCACGTAGGCTTTGCCGAGTCGGTTGGCATGATAGCGGAAGCGCTCGGATGGAACGTTGAAAAATTTGAGCAGCAGATGAAGCCTATAGTTACGAGCGTTGACCGTAAATCGCCCTATGGCTTTGCGGCGTCGGGCGATGTAGCGGGGGTTAACATGACTGGACAGGGCTATGTGGAGGGCGAAGTAAGGATAGATATGTACCATCCGCAGCAGATCGAACCCGAGATGGAGGGCACCCATACCGGCGATTATATAACCTTAAAAGGTACGCCGGAGGTAAATATGGCCATAAAGCCGGAGGTTGACGGGGGAATAGGAACAATAGCGATGTGCGTTAACATGATCCCCCATGTTATCAACGCAAGGCCGGGATTGAAGACCATGCTCGATCTCCCCGTACCAAGGGCTATAATGGGCGACTTTAGGGATTATATAGAAAATAAT
>DBFNRV010000082.1:0-17357 GCA_048421225.1 Christensenellales bacterium
ATAATATGAATGTTTGTTTGCAATTCATTTATTCAATTATTACAACCCGCTTATACATTAAATGATATTGCCTGACAGTACATAAAGTTGTTAAATAATAGTGTAAATATAAATAGGAAAGGAAACCACGCAAATGACGGATATAGACGTGTTATTCAGGCTTCACAGCAACAGCAGGTGCAGCCTGCTCAATGTAGAAAACGAAATCGTCAAAGAAGCCGTTAGAACTATATGCAGGTTAGCCGACACCGAAAGAGTCGGGGCATGGAAATCAATACCACACCCGTTAAACTCTGATTTTTATACTAAATTAATCCCTTAAAATTGCCGATTTAGGCTAGCGCGGTTTTTGGCCTGGCATGCAGGGTCCGTACAAAGCACTTTTGCCTCGGGGCAAACCGCTTGAAAAAAATGGCAAATCAGCATAACGCGAGAACCGTCGCATACCGTCCACGTATCATTTCGCGGGTTTTAGTGCCTCCAAGGCAACCCGTCGCCATACAAACGGCATACAGCCGGCTTTAGGGCCTTGCAAGTCGCAACAGCCGCCTCAGCTCCCAAAAATCAGGGCCGTCAAAAAAGGACCGTGACGGCCTTCCGCTCTATGCGGTGTTTTATCATAATTCCCGCTATTTACAAGCTATCACCCTGCGGACGGTTTGGCTTGTTCCCTAGGCAAGCGGTAAAATGAAATAAACAACAGCTATGACGGCTGCCATCATCGCGGTCCATAGTAGAATTCTTGGAGCTGATCACATAACGCCGGCATCGTTTTGGCCATTATGCGCAACGCTTGGATTAACTTGCAGCGCTGCGGCACGCGCTTTAGTCACGTACCAGCTTATACGCCCATATCAATCGGCGACGAATACGTTCATCCTGTCCGCCGGATAAATCCTGAAGCGCACTGCGCCGTCGTCTTTAACGCTCACTACAGCGTACTTTAGGGCCGCACGCCTCCCCGCCGTCCTGTCGCGGCAAAAAATAAACAGCCCTCGGCGTTGCCGGAGCTGTATATCACCGTAAAACCGCTTACGCCCAATCAATCGGCGACGAATACGTTCATCCTGTCCGCCGGATAAATCCTGAAGCGCACTGCGCCGTGTACGTCTTTAACGCTCACTATAGCGTGCTCCGCGTCGAACACCGCAAGCGTCCTGTTGTCGCACAGCATGAAATAGCTGTCCTCAGGCACCGTCAGCATTTCCATTTCACCGTAAAAATCGCTAACATAGGTGTACTCGTCCAGCCATGCCCCGTTTACATAGACGTTTCCATCCTGAATCTGCACCGTTTCGCCCGCAAACGCTATAATGCGTCCAAGCCGCATGTTGCCGCCGGCATCAGCAAACGCCGCCGCATCCCCTCGCGCCGGCTCTGAGATATATTTTGAAAGCCTGTTTATAAGCACTATGTCGCCCTCGCGCAGCATTGGGGACATGCCGTCGTCGGCCACCCTCAGCGGATACAGCGCTAGGAACAGCGCCGTTGCCGCCGCCGCGCCGATTACGACCGCTATGATTATATCAAGCGCCCTGTGCCACCGGTTTCTCCTGCTGTTAAGCTCCCTCCTGGAATTAGCAGTTTCCATCTCCATCAAAATGGCTCTCCAATCATGAATTCAGGCTGCACGCATGGCTCAAGGGCCATATTACGTCCACAACGCGCCCAACTACGCGTTCATACGGGATGGGGCCTACGGTACTGTCGCGGCTGTCCTTGCTGTTGTTGCGGTTATCGCCCATAACAAACACATGGCCCTCCGGCACCAGTACCGGCTCCATTTTCCTTTTTATCACTCCGTTGAAATACGCGCTCTCGTCAAGAGGCTCGCCGTTTACGTAGACGCATCCTCTTTCAACGTATACCGTTTCCCCAGGCAGGGCGATTACGCGCTTTACGCAGCTTTGTATATAGCCAGGATAATAGCATATCACTATGTCGCCCCGCTCCGGAGGATGCGACATATACGTAAGCTTTTCAACAAACATATGGCTCTTGTTATAAAGGGTGGGATACATCGACTCGCCGTCCACTATCGTCGGCTCCGCGACCAGCAGGCGCAGCGACAGCACGATTATTATGACCAAGAGTATGCTCATCGCGAATTCGAGGTTCGAAAACCGTTTGTACCCCTTATCCTTCGCATGGGACTTGTCCGCGGCGGCCCTGAGCCGTTTAAGCTCGCGCGCCGAAACAGCGTTGTTTTTCTGCATGTTGGTATATTCCTTTCACCGGCCTTCCGGATCTACGGAGCGTCAGTCCAATGTTACGCTGCGCGCTTCCGAAAACGGCCAAATCACGCTCTCCACACGGCCGGAGATCCTCTCCAGCGGGATTGTTCCTACCTTTTTGTGGCGGCTGTCAAGGCTGCCGTTTTTAGCCCTGTTGTCGCCCATAACAAACACATGGCCGTCGGGAACGGTTATGGGCGGCATATCCCCGTAGGTGGTCTGATTAAGGTATCCGCCTTCATCAAGGGGGCGTCCGTTAATATGCACGTAGCCATCCTGTATCGACACCGTTTCCCCGGGAAGCCCGATTACGCGCTTTACGCAGTACTGGAAATAGCCAGGGTAATGGCAGATAACTATGTCCCCCCGCTGAGGGCCGCTGAACAGGTACGTTATCTTCTCCACGAGTATGCGCTCGCCGTTTATCAGCGTAGGCGTCATTGAGCCGCCGTCGACAAGCGTTGGCTCCGCCACGAACATCCTGAGCGTCGCGGCAATGATGGCGACCAGCGCGAGGCTCAGTATAAACGCCCTGTTGGACGCCCGCCTGTAGCCTTTATCCCTGAGGTGCAGCCTGTCCGCGGCCTTTATCAGGTATCGCAGTTCGTCGCCCGCGGGCTTCACGGTAGTTGGGATGTATTCGGGCCGCATCTGTTCAGTTCCTTTCTTCGGGCTTCAGCTTCTTTTTAGCCGCGCGGACAAAATCCGCCCTGTCCATCATCACTATGCGGCCGCATTGGCCGCACTTTATCTTTATGTCCGCGCCGGTGCGTATTATTGTCCAGGCGTTGCTGCCGCAGGCGTGCGGCTTTCGCATCATCACGCGGTCGCCAAGCTCGAATTCGGTCAGCATGCGCCTTCCCTCTCGTTCATTTTGTGCATTACTACCACCTTATTGTATGGTATCTCCACGCCTTCGCGCTCAAACCTTTCTTTAATGCGCCGGCTCAGTTCCCTTTCGGCGGCCCAATGCTCAAGCGGCTTTACGTTTACCAACAGCCTGAGCTTTACGCCCGACCCGCCAAGCTCTATCACGCCTGGAACCGACGGATCCCATGCCTTCCCGTCGGACTGGGCCGCGAATTCCTCGCCTATCTCCAACAGGAGCCTGGACGCTTCTGAAATATCGGCTTCGTAGGCTATATTTACGTCGACCACCGCAAGGTAGTCGGCTCTTGAGTAATTGGTTATCGTACCTATGTCTCCGTTTGGAATCATATTAAGTTCGCCCTTGTAGCCCTTTATTGTAATGGTCCTGAGGGCGATGCTAAAAACCGTGCCGCTTACGTCGCCTATGGTTACGTAATCCCCGACCTCCACCTGGTCTTCAAACAGCATGAAGACGCCCGTCGCGATATCCTTTACCAAACTTTGCGCGCCTATGCTCAGCACAAGCCCGCCCACGCCGGCGGCGGCGAGCATGGAATTCATTGCGCTGGTAAGGCCCAACTCACCGATGGCTATAGCGATTGCCAGAAAGTAAATAACGTATTTGCTTAGGCTGATTATTATGGAATTTGCGGTTTCCATCCGCTTCTGCTTTGCCTGGTCCATGTTTTTCGACCTGAGCCTGGTAAGCGTAAGTATAGAATGCCGGACCACTACTATAAGTACCCTGGCAACCGCGAAAATTACGACAAGATTTATTGCAACGAGTACGAATGCGGGCACATAATTTGTCACATCCGGCCAAAAGGATTCGATTATAGCCATGGGCATTGCGGTCGGTTTGCTCCTTAATCTGTTTTTAGATATTATAGCACGCTGAATTAAAGTTTGGAAACGGCATTGAATTTATATTGCGTTAAATTCAGACAATTTCCGACTTGGCGCCGGCTGCCCGCCGTTTTGGCCAAAGGGCCGGTAAAAGGCGGTAATTGGCCTTTTTACGCTGTTTGGCAGAGTTAGGGCTTCTATATGTATGCAAAGATGCGACATAAATGTTTACAAAAATTTTTCAATTCAGCTTATATATAAAGTGAATCGCCTAGGGCCGCTGTGCCTGCGGCGAAAAGCACGATGCGAATCGCCCAGGCGGTTTTGCTTCCGGCGGCTTAGAACCTATTACCGCCATAGGCGGTTCAAAAAACGGATTGCTCCGTTTTTTGAGTTTCTCCGGACGCGTTCGCTCACCGCTCACGCGTCCGCAAGGTGTAATTTTGGCCGCGCATGTCGGCTGTATATATAAACGCGCCTCCGGCGGCTTAGAACCTTTTTTGCAAAAAAGGTTCTAAGAACTCCAAAAAATGCAAAGGGATAGTATAGACTTAGGAGCATCATCCAAAAAAGTAAAATCCATCAAAATTCGGCGGCATGTACGCCGGATTTTTGATACCTTGAGAGCAAAAGCCAGCTTGACAGTTGCTTGCAACCGAAAGCTGGCTCTCGCGGGTTAAACTCGTAATGCGCTGAACAAGCGCATTACGAATCGCCTATGGCGATAAGCCGCTGGGCCAGTCCCCTTAGCTTTCTGTAATACGCCACCTTCAGGCCAAGCCGCATGTGGCAGTCGATGTTTTCATACCTCATCGGCCCCTCCCCGCACTAACCCGTTTTTCGCCTTCCGCCCGGAAATTTCCCTTCTTACTAAACAGCGTGGCCCTGATAACCTCAAGAATGCGCTCCTGCCGTTGTGGGGGCAGTTTGCCTGCATAGTACTTTATCTCTTCGATAAGTTCCTTATCCATGTCGTGGAAATCGTTCATATTCGTTTTACCTCGTGGGAATTGTATGCTTTAAAGTGTTTTTATCGCTATAAACCTATCCAATAAAATTAATATCAACGTTAAATATGCCAGTATTGCTAAAGTCTTAAAAAAGAAAACGCTGTAAACTGAGATGGCATGGTGTTCCTGTATTATACCGATAGGTTTATGTATACATAAAAGCTTTTATCAGGACTGCCGCTGTCCAGGCTGGTTGGGGAGGGGGCGCTCAATCCGCGCTTCATTTTTCAAAGTATCCAATCCGGCCGTTATAAGTATACGAATCATTTCAGATTGATTATAGTCATAAAACATATCCTTTTTTGCACGGTCTAGAAGAGGTTCCATTTCTTTTGTAATTGTAAAAGTCAATCTTTTCATCTCAGTTGCCATATGTCCACCTCCCTTCGGTGCCTCAGTGATGAACTTCTGTATCATAATTATAGTTCATCGTTGGTGAACTTGTCAAGTCCTTTTTCGAAAAGTTCCTTGACAACGGTTATGAACCGACGCATAATGTGAACTATATGGAGGTGAGTTATATGCCAACTAAAAAGCCACGCTATACAGTTACAGTTGATGAAGAACTACTTAAAAGAATTGACGATTTTCGCTTTGAAAACCGATACCCAAGCCGTTCCGCCGCAACGCTGGAGCTAATCCGGCTGGGCATGGAGACGATAGAAAAACAAAACGAGGCTAAGGGCAAGGGCTATGCTGAGGATGGTGAATGAACGGCAATCTGTAATATATACGTTCATATCGCCTGTTCCCCGTACTAACCCGTTTTTCGCTTCCCCCCGGAAATCTCCCTTATTGTAAACAGCATGGCCCTGATAACCTCCAGTATGCGCTTCTGCCGTTGTGGGGGCAGTTTGCCTGCATAATACTTTATTTCTTTGATAAGTTCCTTATCCATGTCGTGGGAATCGTTCATATTCGTTTTACCTCCGTGGGAATTGTATGCCTTAATCACAATGGTGTTAGGGTTAAATTAACTTAAATTTATAGGCTGTGGAAGAAAATTAAATATACTTCTAAAATGCAATTAATTTAAGATGCATTCTATTGTTACTTTTTTCTTTTTAAGGATATATAATTAGAGGAGGATGTTCAATCACATATTCTACTCAAATACGGTTGATATATTAGTGGGCCACCCTTTAAGCTGGGAGGCGGGTGGGCATCCCCTTAATTTATAGCTTTGACAGATCTAAGTTCGACAAAATAAATTGGTTTATAATATAAATTGATTAATACCGACAAAAATGGTAAAATATATTGATCAGGATAATATTCTCTTATATACTCGTATATTATTATTGCTATTTAAAAGTTCAACGAGCCGCAAAGGAGCTGTCAAAATGATCAAACCCCAGTTTCTGTCAAGGCCAGCGAGGCGGATACTAGCCGTATTATTGGCGCTGGTCTGCTGTTTAATCTTAGCGGGCGCTGTTAAGGACACAGTCAACGTATGCACCGGACGCATAGAGATTGAGCTGATTTATGAAAAACCCTTCCACAAATACATATTGCTCAATGGCGAGCATGCTTCAGACCTCGATTATTATACGCCTGAGGATACTATTACAGTGATTGCGCCCAAAGAAATAGCATCGTCGGCGCGCACCGGAATTTTTGTGGTATATTTTGTCAGAGCGCTGCCCGTGGCGGCATGTCTGGCAATGATATTGGCTGTATTGATAAACATAGCGGCAAAGCGGACTTTTGCCCGCCAAAACGCCACGCTGCTACTGATTTGCGGAATCATTATGCTTCTGGCAATTCCCGCGCAGGTGTTCGTTGACGAAATGGTATCCAACATCGTGGAGTCCGTGTCCGACAACCGTCTTAGGGTCTCCTATAATGTGCTGTCCTCCCCACATGCGGTATACGGGCTTGTCCTGCTGATTGCGGCTTACATATTTAAAATGGGAGCCAGCGCTGAAAAGGAAAACGTGCCTAAGCAGCAGGAGAACAACTAACGCCCGGCAATTCACGCCGTGCTGACCAAGCACGATGCGAATCGCTTATGGCGATTTTGCCTCCGGCGGCTTAGAACCTATTACCGCCATAGGCGGTTCAAAAAACGGATTGCTCCGTTTTTTGAGTTTCTCCGGACGCGTTCGCTCACCGCTCACGCATCCGCAAGGTGTAATTTTGGCCGCGCGTGTCGGCGGTGCCTCCGGCGGCTTAGAACCTTTTTTGCAAAAAAGGTTCTAAGAACTCCAAAAAATGCAATGGGGCAATATAAACAGGGCGAACAACCATAGCTTTACAATCCACCAGAAATTAACATAGACAACTTAAAGCTTGTTCGTACCTAAAAGTATAATTCATCAAAAACCAGCGGAAATAACTTGGATATAGTTTCAAAAGTACAATTCATCAAAAGCCTGCGACATGCGCGCAGGCTTTTGATACCTTGAGAGCGAAAGTCAGCCTGATAGTTGCTTGCAACCGAAGGCTGGCTTTCGCGGGTTAAACTCGCGTCGCGCTGAACAAGCGCGATGCGACGCCGAAGGCGATTTCGCGGGTTAATCTCGTAATGCGCTGAACAAGCGCATTACGAATCGCCTATGGCGATTTTGCGGGTGGAGCTCGCGTCGTGCTGAACAGCACGGCGCGAATCGCCTATGGCGATTACATTACATATCCGACAGCTTCTTATAGTAGTCCAGCTTCTCCTTGGCCTCGCTCTCGGCGCGGTCGAACAGCTCGTCGGCCACATCGGGGAACTGGCGCTTTAAGCTGGTGTAGCGGACTTCGCCCATCAAGAACTCCTTATAGCCTATCTTGGGATCCTTGCTGTCGAGCGTGAAGGGGTTCTTGCCCTGCTCCGCCAGACCCGGATTATACCTGTACAGCGGCCAGTAGCCGGCTTCGACGGCCTTCTTGGCCTCCTCCTGGCTGTTGCCCATTCCTCCGGCAATGCCGTGGTTGATGCACGGCGCGTACGCGATTATCAGGGACGGACCCTTGTACGCCTCGGCCTCGGTCACAGCCTTCATAAGCTGGTTCTGATCGGCGCCCATGCTGACCTTTGCAACATATACGTAGCCGTAGCTCATGGCCATCATGCCCAAATCCTTTTTCTTGGTGCGCTTGCCGGCGGCCGCAAATTTGGCTACCGAGCCGGTAGGCGTGGCCTTTGACGACTGTCCGCCGGTATTCGAGTATACCTCGGTGTCCATAACAAGGATGTTTACGTCCTCGTCCATTGCGAGCACATGATCCAGTCCGCCGTAGCCGATGTCATACGCCCAGCCGTCGCCGCCGAAGATCCAGATGGATTTCTTGACCATCAGGTCCTCCATCGCGCTTATCTGCCTGCACAGCTCGTCGCAGTCGCAGCCGCAGTCCTTGCAGCCGTTTACAAGCTCCTTGAGCTTTTCAGAAGCAGCCCTGCTGCCCTCGGCGCAGTCCATGTTATTAATCCAGTTTTCACATATTTCCCTCGCTTCGCCGTCGCATGCTTCGGCAAGCTCTGTCACCAGGTCCCTGAGCTTATTGCGGCGGTGCGATACGGCCAGGTTCATGCCATAGCCGAACTCGGCGTTGTCCTCAAACAGCGAGTTCGCCCACGCGGGGCCGTGGCCCTTTTCATTCACGGTATACGGACATGTCGGCGCGCTGCCGCCATAGATGGATGAGCAGCCCGTTGCGTTGGCTACGATCATCCTGTCCCCGTAGAGCTGGGTGATCAGCTTGACATACGGGGTTTCTCCGCAGCCGGCGCACGCTCCCGAAAACTCGAACAGCGGCTGGAGGAACTGGCTGCCCTTAACCGTAGCGCGATTGAGCTCTACCTGTTTTTTAGGCAGGCGGATGGCGTATTCCCAGTTCTTTTCCTCTTTGTCCATTATTTCGCCGGCGTCCGTCATCGTAAGCGTATCGGCGCGTTTATTTCCCGGGCAAACATGCGCGCAGTTGCCGCAGCCGGTGCAGTCCAGCGGCGAGAGCTGCATACGGAAATTAAGCCCTTCAAAGCCCTTCCCGTTTGCCTTGATAGCGGTAAAGCCCTCGGGCGCGTTCTCCTTCTCCTCGTCGGTAAGGAGGAACGGGCGTATGCACGCGTGCGGGCATACGAGCGCGCACTGGTTGCACTGGATGCAGTTTTCGCTGTTCCAGCAGGGCAGGTCTACGGCTATGCCGCGCTTTTCATACTTGGTCGTACCGGTGGGTACAAAGCCGTCCGCTGAAAGCATGCTTACGGGCAGGCTGTCGCCCTTTTGAGCCAGTATCGGCCTGATAAAATTGGTGAAATACGGATCGTCGCTGACTTCTACCGGCCTGGCTCCCGTGGCGGCGTTTGCCCAGCTCTCGGGATACGTTATCTCCTCAAGGCCGGAAACGCCAGCGTCAATCGCGTCATAGTTGCTCTTTACAATCGCGTCGCCCTTCTTGCCGTAGGACTTCTTGGCGGCTTCTTTCATGTAGCCGATGGCGTCCTCCACGGGGATTACGTTTGCAAGCTTAAAGAAGGCGCTCTGCATTATGGTGTTGATGCGGCTGCCCATTCCAACCTGCTTTGCAATCCTGATGGCGTCGATATTATAGAAGCGAAGCTTTTTGTTCGCTATCGTGCGCTTCATCTCAGCCGGAAGCTCGCGCTCCATGTCCTCAAGCGTCCACGCCGAGTTCAACAGGAACACGCCTCCCTCCTTAATGCCCTCGAGCACGTCGTAGCGCGTGACATAGGAGGGGTTGTGGCAGGCGATGAAGTCCGCCTGGTCTATCAGGTAAGGCGACTGTATCGGGGACTTGCCAAAGCGCAGATGGCTTACCGTAAAGCCGCCCGACTTCTTGGAGTCGTAGGCAAAATAGCCCTGCGCGTACATGTCGGTATGGTCGCCTATAATTTTGATGGAGTTCTTGTTTGCGCCGACCGTTCCGTCCGAGCCCAAACCAAAGAATTTGCAGCGGATCGTGCCTTCGGGCGCCGCGTCTATCATCTCGTTTACAGCCAGCGACGTGTTTGTAACGTCGTCCACGATGCCAACGGTAAAGTGATTCTTCGGGCGGTTTTCGCCAAGGTTGTCGTACACGGCCTTGACCATCGACGGGGTAAACTCCTTGGAACCCAGGCCGTATCTGCCGCCGAATACTTCCACGCCGCCCATGCCGTTTTCCTTAAACGCCGCCACCACGTCGGTGTAGAGCGGCTCGCCCAGGGAGCCTGGCTCCTTGGTGCGGTCGAGGACCGCCACGCGCTTCACGGTGCTAGGCATTGCCGCGATAAGCCTGTCGGCCGCAAACGGACGGTACAGGCGCACCTTGATCAGGCCGACCTTTTCGCCGCGCCCAAGCAGATAGTTTACGGTTTCCTCCGCGGCGTCCGCGCCGGAACCCATTATGATTATCACGCGCTCCGCGTCCGGCGCGCCCACATAGTCGAACAGGTTATAGCGGCGGCCCGTAAGCTCGCCCACCTGCTTCATGTATTCCTCTACGATAGCGGGCACTTCCATGTAGCGGCTGTTCGCCGCCTCGCGGCCCTGGAAGTAGATGTCCGGATTCTGCGCCGTGCCGGCCTGGTGCGGGTGTTCGGGATTCAGCGCGCGCGCGCGGAAGCGCTCGACCGCCTCAAAGTCGCACAGCTTCGCCATATCGGCGTAATCTATCGCCTCTATCTTCTGCACCTCGTGGGACGTGCGGAAGCCGTCGAAGAAGTGCAAAAACGGCAGGCTGGATTTGATCGCGCTCAGGTGCGCCACAAGCGCCAGGTCCATGACCTCCTGAACCGACGCCGCGCTCAGCATGGCAAAACCCGTCTGGCGGCAGCCCATCACGTCGCTGTGATCGCCAAAGATGGACAGCGAATGCGCGGCCAGGGCGCGCGCCGAAACGTGAAATACCCCAGGGAGCATTTCACCCGAAATTTTGTACATGTTGGGTATCATCAAAAGCAGGCCCTGCGACGCTGTAAACGTTGTGGTCAGCGCGCCCGCGGCGAGCGAACCGTGTACGGCGCCGGCGGCTCCCGCCTCGGACTGCATCTCGGCTATGCGGACCTTCTGCCCAAACAGGTTTGTCCTGCCCGCGGCCGCCCAGTCGTCGGCTACTTCAGCCATGGGCGACGAGGGGGTGATGGGGTATATCGCCGCCACGTCGGAAAATGCGTATGCGACGTGGGCCGCGGCGGTATTGCCATCGATAGTGATGGTTTTTGCCATATGAATTGACCTCCTGCGTAATAGTGGTTAACCTCAGCCGATAAGGCCGCATACGTCTCAAAGCGCCGCGTCCAGCCCGTTGGTTTAGCCGCCAAAGCAAAAAACCGGCGCCTGGTTTTCGCGCTTTCAGAGGCAAAATGCCCCCGTCAAACAGCTTCTAGACCGGACTAAGGCGTTAAACGGAGCTTTAGCGCCTAAAAAAACCCGCGGGTATACCGCGCTGGCGCATTGCCGCGGGCTGGTATAATACATCCCGCCGCGCTTATAGCCCGATAGCGTCGTGTGCGCCCTTGCCGGCTGAGGGTATACGCCGGAAAAATCTAAAAAGCCCTGCCCGTTTTTCCGGCGGATTTATCCGCACTCATTATATAAGCGGAACATTCGCCTGTCAAGAAAACCACGGGTAAAGCGTAGATTATGAAAAAATATAAAATCCTAATGAATCGCCATAGGCGATTCGCGTCGCGCTTGCTCAGCACGCATATATGGGGCTCCGCCCCATACCCCGCCAAAGAAGACTTTTTGTAAAATCGCCATAGGCGATTCGTAATGCGCTTGTTCAGCACATTACGAGTTTAACCCGCGAAAGCCAGCCTTCAGTTGCAAGCAACCATCAGGCTTGCTTTTGCTTTCAAGGTATCAAAATCCGGCGCGCATGTCGCCGGATTTTGATGGATTATATTTCTAGGCGACACGACGCCTATGGTTCAAGCAACTCTTACTATTCATGTGGCTGAATCCCTTTAAAGAACTCAGAAAAGTCAACGTTATAGACCTGTTTGAGGGCGACTAGGTCGGTTACCTTTATATTCCGCCTTCCAAGTTCGATTTTCGCATACGAAGGCCGATCAAGATTACTGCCCAATAAATTCATTTGTTCAACGACTTTGATTTGAGATAACCCCGAACCGGCACGCAGCCGCTTTAAGTTTGAAGATAAACTTACATTTTGAAGAATCATATTTCTCATAATTATAACTCCTACAAATTGGTGCCTTATTGGGCACTTTTCTATTGATTATATGATTATCCCCATGATATAATGGTGTCCCATGGGGCACCATTATCTAAATTTATAAAAAGGAGCGAAAAGATCATGTCAAACAAAACAGTATTGGAATCTTTGGTAGAGGACATAGAAGGGTTGGAGAAGATACAAAACTATATGATGAGCGACGATATAATAACTTATGACGAGTTGATTAGGGAAATCAAGGTGGATCATTTCAGCGGCTATGAATATATACTCCCAGTTTTGCTTTTATCTACGGTAGATCCTATTATCGACCGCGCGGTAAAGCGCATTTTCATTAATTTATACAGCGATAGAATGCGCCAGGCAGGAGCGCCAGAAACAGTGGATATGGTAATGGATATATTGGATGAGGAGCACCAAAGATGGGAGGCCAGGCAGAAAAGAGTAATGCTGTTGGAAGGGCGGGAAAGCAACAACAAATCTATTTAAATATGATAATATAAACTCAGGTACATATTCCCAAGTTATACAATCCATCAAAAATTAGCGTATATGACACAAGGCTTAGACCTTGTTTAGCACTAAGTGAGCTGCTTGGCGCTCCGATCCATACTCCGCTAAATCGACGATTCGCGTCGTGACACGGCCCTTGGCCGCAAGCGGCTATCAGGCCATATTTTGCTCTCAAGGTATCAAAAATCACCGTACATGCCGCTGATTTTTGATGGATTTTACTTTTTGTGTGATGCTCCTAAGCCTATATTATCCCTTTAAGTTTTTTGGAGTTCTTAGAACCTTTTTTGCAAAAAAGGTTCTAAGCCGCCGGAGGCAAAATCGTATTACAGCTCAATCTTAGTCCATTTAGCGCTTCTGAAGCGGATGAAATTGAGCACAAGCCTCATAAACTGGTCTGAAAACAGCCCGAGCCACAACCCGACAAGCCCCAGCCCGCACGGATAGCACAAAAACCAGGAGAACACCGTCCTTATAACGCCTACGCATATGAACGACGATACGGCTACAAACTTGGAATCGCCCGCACCGCGCAGACAGCCCGAAATTACCACCTGCGACGTCTGGGCCAGGCTTGTAACCGCGATAATATATACTATCCGCGACCCCAGTTCGACGACCTGGGGATCGTTGTTGAACAGCAGTATGAGATCACGCCTAAAAATTACAAACATGGCCGCGAGCATAATTCCCATTATAAGCGCGCACCGCTGTCCGGTTTTGCCGTAAATAATCGAAAGATCCGGGCGCTTCATGCCCAGGCCCTGGCCTACAAGCGAGGTGGAGGCCACGCCAAGGCCGTCGCCAAAGGCAAACGATATGTTTATCAGATTCATGCATATCTGGTGCGTGGCGAACTGTATAGTGCCAAGCTTTGCAACCAAAAGGGCAAACACGAAAAACCCCACGCGCATAAATAGCTGCTCGACCAGGGCCGAACTTCCAACCTTGGTTATGCCGCCCACGGTGCGCCTGTCAAACTTCCAGCGTCTGTCCATTATAATCGAGAGGCGGGTGGACGTGTGCCTTGTTACCGATATAAGCGCTATAACAAACATCACTATAGATGAACAGGCCGTAGCCACGGCGGCCCCGCGAACGCCCAGCCTGGGAAATATCCATACGCCGTTTATAAGCAGATAGTTAAGCGCCACGTTTACCAGGTTGGCCGAAACATTTGTAACCATGGATATACGCGTGTTGCCAAAACCCCTCTGCGCCGCGTTCATGGTCATAGCGCAGCAGTTAAAAACATTGGTGGTCAGAATAATCCTGAAATACGCCACCGCGTCAACGATAAAATCATCCCCCGCGCCGGCAAGCCTGAGCAGCGGCTCGGTAAATATAAGCCCGACCGCCGTCATCACGGCGGACAGCGCCAGGCTGATTATCAGCGCCTGTTTCAGGCACCGGTTCGCCCCCTTTACGTCGCCCTCGCCCTTTCGGCGCGCTACAATAGCGGTAACGCCCACGTTAAGGGTTATTATCACGGCTAGAAGGATAAACTTTGGCTGCGTCGTAATACCCACCGCGGATATCGCGGCAGGGCCGAGCTGACCCACCATCATAGTATCCACTGATGAAACAAGCGCGACAAGCACGGATTCAAGCGCCGACGGCCAGGCCATCTTCAAGCATGTTCCATATGCTTCCCGCGCCGAGGGCAGGCTGCCCTGTATGTGCTGCTTTTTCACCATATATTCCGGCCAAAACAGCCGTTTTATGGGATTCATGCCAGTTCGTCTCCTGATCTTCGGCGAATTGCCGTCTTTCATTCTATTCGAACCATAGCACATTATGCGATATATTGCAATCGCGTAAAACGGGCAAAACGCACCGGCCTATACATTTGATTCGTTCAGCCGGCTTATCGCCACGCCTTATGGCGGCATAATATTGCGAAAGTTATTTGGCTTTTTTTGAAAATATACGCATGAAGGGCGCGGGCATAATACGTTTGGCGATCCGCCGGCATTCCGCGAAATTTATAAGCGGTTGCCGCGGCGCATAAACGGGCCGAGGGGCGCGCGATAATAACGATAGCGGGCCGGATTCTTAAAGGAGGGAAACACATGGAAACAACGGAAAAAATAATGGTCGATATCAACGGCGTCGACCTTGGATATATAGACCTTCTGGTAAACGGGGGCTATTGCTCAAGCAGGACTGAATTTTTGAAAGCAGCCATAAAAAACCAGGTCAGGTCGCATGAAGGGCAAATACAACAGCTGATCAGCCAAAAGGAACGGCAGGGCTTTCAAACCTTTGTAGGGATATTCAGGCTTTCAAAAAAGGCTTTGGAGAGCGCTGTAAGCGAAAAAAGAAAGCTGAATATAGCCTGCGTAGGCACGCTCGTAATCCTAGACGACGTAACGCCGGAGCTATTTGGCCTGGCCGTGGAATCCATAAATGTTTACGGAGTAAGCATATGCCCCTCAAAAATTAAAGAACAGCTGAAGGAAAAGAGAGGGCGGGGCTAAATCGGGATTTTCCCAGGCGCCTGATGCGTAATATATAAATGCTCGCGCCTTTTGTCACGTAAAGCGCTGAGGCTACGGTACGGTCCGGCCTTAACCGGCGCCGTGCAAAACCTGACAATAGGCCCATATAGAGCAAAAAAACTCCATAAGCTTGTGATTACGGAGTTTTTATTATTCGTTTCATATTAAACGGTTACTGCTTCATGCGCTGCATGAGGTCCTCGATTACCTTGTCCATCTCAGGGTCCTGCTTGCGCTCGGAAGCTATCTTGTCGCACGCGTACATAACGGTGGAATAATGCTTGCCCCCGAACTGCACGCCGATATCTGGAAACGACAGCTCGGTCATTATTCGGCACAGGTACATCGCCAGCTGACGCGGCGCCGCAATCGCCGCGTCGCGGCGCTTTGCGCTTAAATCCTCCACCTTTACCCCGTAAAAATCTGCCACGCTGCGCTTTATATCCATCGGCGTTATCTTTTTTTTGACAAAGGCCGGAATCACGTCCTTTAGCGCCCTCTCCGTAAGCGCCAGGGTTATAGGCTGCTCGTTGAGCTTAGCATAGGCGATTATGCGGTTGAGCGAACCCTCAAGCTCGCGGATATTGGAACTTATCTTTTCAGCTATAAAGGCCAGGACGTTATCGTCTACATGTATCTCCTCCTGAATGGCCTTGCGCTTGAGTATCGCAATCCTGGTTTCAAAATCCGGAGGCTGTATATCGGCGATCAGGCCCCATTCAAAGCGCGTGCGCAGCCGCTCCTCTAGCATGGGAATTTCCCTCGGGTGCTTGTCGGATGTGATTATTATCTGCTTGTTTGCGTCCTTAAGCGAATTAAACGTGTGGAAAAATTCGCTCTGGGTGCTCTCCTTGTTGGCTATGAACTGGATATCGTCGATCATCAATACGTCGACGTTGCGGTACTTTTTTCTAAACCTGGCGCATACCTGCACGCTGTTGCGGTTGTCCTGTATCGACTGGATCAGCTCGTTTGTAAACGTTTCGCTGGTGGTGTACATCACCTTTGCCTTTGAATTGAATTCCAGTATCCTGTGGCCTATGGCATGCATAAGATGCGTTTTGCCAAGCCCCACGCCGCCATAGATGAACAGGGGGTTGTAAGCCGCGGCGGGATTTTCGGCCACCGCCTTTGCCGCCGCGTACGCGAACCTGTTCGACTCGCCGATTACAAACGTATCAAAGGTATACTTTGAATTATGCGAAAAAAACCCGCTTGGGTAGGCGGCGGTGTTTATATCGATTTCCGCTTCGTAGTCGGACCTCTGCGACTCGTCGATCAAAAGCACGGACAGCTCCCTGCCCGTTACTTCGTTGAGCGCGCTTGAAATGGAGGCTATATATACATTGGTAAGGGTTGATTTCTGCAGTTCGCTCGACGTTTGCAAAATAAATACGTCGTCTATCAGCGCCACAGGCTGCAGGTCTATAAACCATGAAGAAAAACTGATATCGGTTATATTAGGCCTCATTCTCTTTAAAGCCTTGTCCCATATAGCCTGCGCACTTTCCATCAAATCCTTACTCTCCCTCAGGTATTCAGCCATACCCTTTTTTGTCAAAAGCGGGATGCGTGCAGACACGCATCCATACTGTATAAATGTTTTTATAATAATAGCAAAATCCACATGGGAATACAAGGGCGTTAATCGGGCGGGAATTATCTTTTTTGCCGCTATGCCCGATTTTTCATACCTTTGGAGCGGTTGCGGCTTAAAAAACATTTTATCCCGCCCCTAAATAAAAACCGTTGAAGCCGACTACCCTTGTCAACTGGGGGGATAAGTAAAAAAAGCGGCGCGCTAAGCGGTTTTACTTAATCTGTACGCCATTTGGGATAAGGCAAAGACGCGGTATATGGGCGTCCTATGGCGGATTGGATGCGATTTTAAATTTATCCGTTGATATCAAAATGATTTATGCGGTGTACGGCTGAAAGCAAAACCCGTCCGTATGGGCGCGTCCCGCTTTCAGCCCAAGGTTTATCCCGTTTTAATACATCTATTTCAGCTTCCAATTTTTAACGTCGTAGTTCATATATGAAGGACCGCTTCCCTTACTATGCTGACTTAGACAGACGACCTCGTCATTGCAGTAATCCATGTAGTACATCCACCAGGGCTCGCCCGCCGCCTTTACGCCCTCTATCACCTTGTCTAAGTCCTCCTTTATGTACAGCTCAAGGCGGCTTTCCATGCCGTCGGATATTACCGGATAGGAATGATTTGTTATACCGTATCCATTCAAAAACAG
>DBFNRV010000083.1:0-20267 GCA_048421225.1 Christensenellales bacterium
CAGCCATTACGTTGACATGTTTCATATTGCCGCTTAAAATAATTATGTAAGAACTGCCAATTATGTTTGACTATATATGATTTTGCCTATGCGGTGCAGCCGCGCCTGACGCCGCCGGCAACTTAAGACAAATTAACCGCGAACGTCTATTATAATCATTTTTTGTCAAACATAATGACGACAGACTGGATTCTTGAATGGGGCCAAGCCGTACTCCTAAACCGGAATCCGCCCAGGAGGTGTTATTTATGGATCTTAACAATTTTACAAAGAATTCTTTAAAGGCAATAAGCGCCGCGCAGTCGATAGCCATCGACCATTCAAACCAGCAGGCAGACCAGGCTCACCTGCTGTATGCGCTGCTTACTCAGGAGGATTCGCTGATAAAGCAGCTGATGATCCGCATGGGGGTCGACGCTGTATCCCTGATAGGGGAAACCGAAAGGCTGATAGACGCCCAGCCCCAGATAACCGGAACGAGCATAGACCCAAATAGGGTGTACGTCACAGCCGACCTCAATAAGGCCCTCCAGGCGGCCGAAAAGGAAATGGAGCGCATGAAGGACGAATTCGTCTCGGTTGAGCATCTTTTCATAGGGATCTGCGACAACCCCGGCGCCGCCATAAAGGAGCTGTTCAAGCGATTTAAAATAGATAAAAAGGATTTTCTAAAGGCACTTGAAGGTGTACGCGGCAGCGCCAGGGTAACGACGGATTCGCCCGAGGGGACTTACGACGCGCTGGGCAAGTATGCCCAGGATCTTGTTGAGCTTGCTAAAAAGCAGAAGCTTGACCCAGTAATCGGCCGCGACAGTGAAATAAGAAACGTTATCCGTATACTATCAAGAAAGACAAAGAATAATCCGGTGCTCATCGGCGAACCTGGAGTAGGTAAGACCGCAATAGCCGAAGGGCTTGCCCAGCGTATCGTAAAGGGCGACGTCCCGCAAAACCTAAAGGAACGCCGCATCTTCTCGCTTGATATGGGTGCGCTCATAGCGGGGGCAAAATTCCGCGGCGAGTTTGAAGAACGCCTGAAAGCGGTGCTCAACGAGGTCAAAAAGAGCGAAGGCCAGATTATCCTCTTTATAGACGAACTCCATAACATCGTCGGAGCCGGCCGTACCGAGGGCTCCATGGACGCGGGCAACCTGCTAAAGCCGATGCTCGCAAGAGGCGAGCTGCATTGTATCGGCGCCACCACCCTGGACGAATACCGCAAATATATTGAGAAGGACGCCGCGCTTTCGAGAAGGTTTCAGCCGGTTACAGTAAACGAACCTACCGTTGAGGACACCATAAGCATACTCAGGGGCCTAAAAGAGCGGTACGAGGTGTTCCACGGGGTAAAGATCAACGATTCGGCGCTGGTAGAAGCGGCTGTGCTGTCCAACCGCTATATTTCCGAACGTTATCTGCCAGACAAGGCAATAGACCTAGTCGACGAGGCCTGCGCGCTGCTGCGGACTGAAATGGATTCGATGCCGGCCGAGTTAGACGAGCTGTCGAGAAATATAATGCAGCTTGAGATAGAAGAGGCCGCGCTTGAAAAGGAAACCGACAAGCTCTCCGTTGAGCGCCTGGAAAACCTTCGTCGCCGGCTGGCCCAGGAGCGAGAGGAATTCAACTCCATGAAGGCGCGGTGGGACAACGAAAAGGACGCGATTAAAAATATAAGGAAACTGCGCGAGGATATTGAAAATCTAAACGCTGAGATGGAGCGGGCCGAACGCGACTACGACCTTAACCGCGCCGCCGAGCTTAAATACGGCAGGCTGCCAGACCTTAAGGCAAAGCTGAACGAGGCTGAAAGCTCTTTTGAAAAGGAACGCGCCAACGGCCTGTTGAGCGACAGGGTGACGCAGGAAGAAATAGCGCAAATCGTTTCCCGCTGGACCGGTATACCGGTTAGCAAGCTCGTACAGGGCGAACGTGAAAAGCTGCTCGGCCTTGAAGATATACTCCATAGGCGTGTAATAGGCCAGGACGAGGCCGTAAATACCGTTACTGACGCGATACTCAGAACCAGGGCGGGACTTAAGGACCCGTCAAAGCCAATAGGCAGCTTCCTATTCATGGGACCTACTGGCGTTGGCAAAACCGAGCTTGCAAAGGCGCTGGCTCAGGCGCTGTTCGACGACGAGCGCAATATGGTTAGGATCGATATGTCCGAATATATGGAAAAGTATTCCGTATCCAGGCTGATAGGCGCCCCTCCAGGCTATGTGGGTTATGAGGAGGGCGGCCAGCTTACCGAGGCCGTGCGCCGCAAGCCCTACTGCGTGGTGCTGTTTGACGAAATAGAGAAGGCGCATCCGGACGTGTTCAATGTGCTGCTTCAGGTGCTCGACGACGGACGCCTGACCGACTCGCAGGGAAGGATTGTGGACTTTAAAAACACGGTAATAATCCTTACCTCAAATCTGGGTTCCAGCTACATCCTTGACGGTATTGAAAACGGAATCTTAACGGATAAGGCGAAAGAACAGGTTTCAAAACTGCTTAAGCAAAACTTCCGCCCCGAATTTCTCAACCGTATAGATGATATAGTATTCTATACGCCCTTGAGCAAACAGCAGATTTACGCGATAACCGACCTGATGCTTGAGGAGTTAAGAGGGCGTATGCATGCGCTGCGGCTCGGGCTTAGGCTTACTGACGCCGCGAAGGAGTATTTTGCAGAAACCGGCTATGATCCGCATTACGGGGCAAGGCCGCTAAAGCGCCTGCTTACAAGCAAGCTTGAAACGCTGATAGCGCGTGAGATAATCGCAAGCGACCCTGCGCCGGACACGGTATTTACCATAGACTATGCGGGCGGTAAACTGAGAATAGCCGAAAGCTAATTGTGAAATTTGCGCGCCGCTCCATAATACGGGGTTAAACGTGGTAAAATGATATAGTAGCTGACGCGCTGGTTACATAAGACCCAGATATATAAGCCTAAGCGCATCAGCGTTTTCCGATACGGGCAAGTATCAGCGGCTTCCCTTTTGGAACCACCGCCGCTTCATACTATGGCGATTTACAAAATACGCTATAGTGCAGCGGCAGGATGAAAGGAGATATGGATGTTAGGAAACTGGTTTTACTTTTACGGCGGGGACAGCATTATGCTGTTTGCGCTTCTCGCCGTTCTGGTTCTTGGCCTTATCGTTCAGGCCAGGGTGCAGAGCACATATAAAAAATTCTCAAAAACGCGGGCGTCCAGCGGAATTCCCGCCAATGAGATGGCGCGCCAGCTTTTGCAAAATGCCAACAGCGGAGTATCTATCACACAGGTAAAGGGTTATCTTACCGATCATTTTAATCCGAAAACGCATACGGTGGGGCTTTCGGACGCTGTATACCACTCCGACTCTATCGCCGCCCTTGCTGTGGCGGCCCATGAGATTGGACACGTGATGCAGTATGAGGACGACTACCTGCCCATACGGATACGAAACGCAATACTCCCCGTAGCTCAAATAGGGTCGAGCGCCGCGCCGTTTATAGTCATATTGGGACTTATGTTCGGCTCTTACGAGGTTGCTATTGCCGGCGTTATCCTGTTTGCGGCCGTGCTCCTGTTTCAGCTTGTAACGCTGCCGGTTGAGTTTAACGCCTCGAGCAGGGCGGTTTCAATGCTTATTAGCTCCGGATTTATCACCTACGATGAGGAGTCCAGCGCAAAAAAGGTGCTGCGCGCCGCCGCGATGACATACGTTGTGGCTGTTCTGTCAAGCCTTGTTACGCTGCTTAGGCTGCTATTCATAGCGCGCGGAAGCAGGAGAGATTAACAAATACATTTTTAAGGAGATACATTTATGGACGGCACTGTTCTCTACAAACTTTCCTATGGCCTATACGCTGTCGGCGCGATGGATCAAAACCGCATGTGCGGATGTATCGTAAATACGGTATTTCAGATAACATCCGATGGCGTAATCGCTCTGAGCATGAATCGTAATAACTATACGCATGGACTTATAGAGAGAAACGGCCGCTTCTCGGTTAACATCCTAAGCGAGAATACGCCCGCCTCCGTTATTGGCGCTCTCGGCTTTAAATCGGGCAGGGACGCCGATAAATTCGCGGGACTTGACGCATACATTGAAGACGGGCTGCCATTTTTGAGGGAAAACTCATGCGGCCATCTCGTATGCGATGTATTGGGCAAGTATGAACAGGGTTCTCATACCGTATTTTTTGCAAAGGTTGCGAACGCGTTTGGCAAAAACGATAATCCCCCAATGACGTATGAATATTACCATAGGGTAATAAAGGGCAGCGCACCTAAAAACGCGCCGACATACCGCGCTGAGGATGAGGCCGCGGCCAAGCCTGAACCCAGTGTCAAATATAGATGTACCGTATGCGGTTATATTTATGACGGCGAGCTTGCGAACGAGCCTGACGACTATAGATGCCCGATATGCGGCGTTTCAAAGGATAGGTTTGTACGGATCGACTAAGCTATGATCTAATTATATTAATTATAAGAAGCGGACAAAGGGTTCTTATGCCCTTCCGTCCGCTTTTTATTCTAATTTGCATTCACTTTAGCTCCAGAGCACTTCCGGATATATCCCCTGGTCCTTCAAGTCCCGTATAGCGGCGACCACATGAGGCTTGTCCTCCTTATGGGTAACTCCAATCCATCTGTCCGGCGTATATAGCATCCTCACCGTAGCGTTGCCTCCAAGTGCACGCCTGACGGATTCCGGTAGGTAATCCTCGCACTTTAAAGGATCTTTCTTTACAGCGTTTGCCATAAAGCTGGGAAAATCACTGCATAGGTGTTCCATAAAACCTGGATTAAACGCCCAGAAGTTCATTGATACCGTTGTATCGGCGGGAAGATCAATATAATTTCCGTTTTCATCCTCGTATGCCGCTTTATCGCCATGGCGTATTACATTGGTCCGCTCCCTTATGTCCGAGAGATAGCCCCTGTCGTCTACAACGCATACGCCCCTGCTCACGCTTCCATGGTCAGTCAGCGTTTCGCCGATTCTATAGCCGATTATCGCGTGCTCATTTTTGCCGTTATGCTTCAAAAGAAAATCGTAAGCAAGCTTAAACGCAACGGGGCCATAAAAATCATCCGCGTTGAGGGCTACAAACGGCCCCTTTACCACGTCGCGGCAGCACAGGATCGCGTGCGACGTACCCCAGGGCTTTATTCTGCCTTCTGGAACCGAAAAGCCTTCCGGCAGCATATCCAGCTCCTGATATACATATTTAACCTCGGCGCGGCGCTCAATCCTGCCGCCTATTAATTCTTTAAAATCGGATTCTATCCCATGCTTTATAATAAATACAATGCTTTCAAATCCCGCGCGAAGCGCATCGAAGACTGAAAAGTCCATAAGCACGTTTCCATGCTCGTCCATTGGATCCATCTGCTTAAGGCCGCCGTACCGGCTGCCCATGCCCGCCGCCATTATGACCAGGGTTGGCTTTAACATTGCTCTACCTCCGTTTGTTCGATACGGATCGCGCACAACACCGCGTCAGCCAGCCGGCAGCATTTGGCGCATGTCGATCCATTTGCTATTATACAGCATTTTCCGCGTTACGGCAAACAAAAGCAGGGCTCCCGCCCCGCCTTAAAAATGATTTTGACTATATCCTCATGACTTCTACGCTATGCGAATCCTCGCTTCTCAGGGCTATAACCGCCCCCCTTATCAGGTATGCCGTAGGATCGCCCGATGGCCTTCTGAACAAGCACCTTATGTTAGTACCCTCTATCATGCCTATGTCAAGAAGCCTGCGACGCATTCCGCCCTGCGTGTTGAGCTTCGTAATAATTGCCGTTTCGTCCGTGTCAATCATATCAAGAGTAAGTCTTTCAGCCTCCATACTTTTATTCATCTCCGTTGAATGAGTAGGTGCACCCCATTATAAGGATATGTGGAATAGCTGAATTATGTGAGGAGCTGGTTAGCTGTTTTGTATTGACCCCCACACCGATTAACCGGCAATTAGGCCGCAGGGGCAGAAGAATTATTTACGCAATGGAACCAATTTCTTGATCATAATTGTTAGACGGCGCCGCTGGCAAGGCCGCATACAGCGGGAGGAGACTACCGTATACGGCCTGTGCGCTGTTATAACGGCTCCAGCCCCAGTATATACCTTACAAGCTTTACTGCGTCCGTGTTGTTTACACGGCCGTTCCCATCCGCGTCGGCCAGCATGAGTTGAAGCCCGCTGAACGTATCAAGCCCGACGCAATATCTCGAAATCATCACTGCGTCGGTTATGCTGACCACGCCATTCATGTCAATATCCCCTATAAGCCCGTATTGCGCTGTGACAAGCATGTCGCATGACACAGCGCTAACATCCATATCCCATCCTATAAATATGTAGCCGGGATGGTCGGGCGGCTGCGGAGCCTGGGCCGGCATCCCAGCGGCTATTACCTGCTCGTCAAGCGTCTCACCGGTTACGCCGTCGATAAAGGTAACTATGTAGGCTTCGTCGAAGGTCAGCTGTCCGTCAACGCATACTATGTCCGATGGATCTATTTCAAAGGAACCCCAAAAGCCCTGGGCATTTCCCCCACGCGGGTTAACCGATACGGTACGGCTGCCTTCCGCCTGTGCCCGCGTACTAAAACTGAAATCGGCAAGCGCTGTTTCCACATTGTCTGAGATTCCGCTAAACTCCACGTCAAGACTTCCCGGGGCGTGTTGAACCACCTGCAGCGAGGCTCCCTCCACCAAAGGAGTACAGCCGATATACTCTAAAACGTCGGAATCATACTCCAATGTGAAATCAGCGCCGCAAAGCCCGCGTACAGAAATTCGAATGCCGGCATTGTCCCCAGGCATAACCGCCCCTCCAGACGCCTCAAGCATACCCGCATACTCGAAAAATCTCGCGTCTATGGCGCATGGGCTTTGTATGTCAAATTCAGCGTCGCCGGACAGCCTTTCGCCATCCTCGCCGTACCATCCGTCAAACATCCCATAGGTTCTATATGCTTTGGCAATTAAGCCGGAACCGGCTCCGCCTACCGTATTTAATTCCACGGTTCCACCGTCCGGCGCGGCCGCGCTTACTGGGTTTACGCCAAGCGCCTCTGAATCGGTAATTATGGATACGAGTGGGTTCCCGCCTGATCTTAACAGGGCTAGATGTGAGTTTTGACTCAGGTCGGCCCTAGTAAGCATGTTGTTTGTGAAATCAAGGGCGGTCAACATGGACTTGTCCAGCAGGCTCAAAACGGAAATGGCGTTATTTGCGCAGTTAAGCGCCCTCAGTTCGGGGTTTGTATCAAGGTTCAGTATATTCAGAGCATTGTATGAAACGTTCAGATCTTCAAGCTCCGTACATCCAAGAAGGTCAACGCTTGCCAGCCTGTTGCTCCCGCACGTCAGCTCCCTGAGTTTCGCGCAGCCGTTCAGGTTTAGCGTATCAAGCAGGTTGCCGTCCAAGGATAGATACAGCAGTTCGGAAAATCCGCTTAGGTCAAGGGTTCCGCATAGGCCCAAACCCGGCCATTCTATGCGTTCGGCGCGGTTATCCTTCCATACAATGCCCAGCCAAGTAGAAACGTCGTCAGGATCGTAGTTTGGATTGAGCTTAAACCCATTCGACACCCCTGTTTCATCAGTTTGCTCCAAAAACGCGCGGATCCGCTCAACTTCGTCAAGTCCCAGCCGTTCATAACGCGCTATTACCACGGTGTCGCGGTAAACCTCTAAAAAATCGCCGTGCCATCCCGAAAACTCGTATCCCTCATGTTCCGGCGGTTCGGGCGCCTGTGCGGCGGAGCCCTCCGCTACCTCCTGATCTATAATACTTTCACCCGTCAGCCCGTCTATAAACGAAACCGTATATACGGGGACTATAACTAGGATTCCGTTGGCTAAGATAACCTGCTCAATTAAAAGGCTGGTTGGGACCCCGTTTATAAATGAACATCCCTCAAACGCCGAGATTTCAAACGGGCTCAGGCCGCGGGCGTCCTCATTTACGCTGAACAGCAACCGCGCAAACTCGCCGTTTATATTTTCGCTTTGTCCAGATACGCTTACGCTAAGCTCTCCCGGGCCGCAGGTATTTACAGCTATTCCGTCGGGCTCCTGAGCGGACCAGCTTATAAAGCTGAGCGCTTCGACGTCATAAGAAAGCGTAAAGGTCATATCTGAAATTCCGTATGCGTTTAGATGGATTGACGCTTCACCTCCAGCCAGGGCGGTGTCCGGCGCGATTTCAAGGCTTCCGATTATATCTCCTGCCTGCGAATACACCGCGGATAAACTATAATCCCCTCCTGTGAGCGTTACGCTGGACGAAGTGGAAAAACATTCGCCCGACTGATCGTACCAGCCATTAAAAACATAGCCCTCCATTGGAACCGCCGATGCGGTGAGTTCGGTCATCTCCTGTTCTCCCGCCTCGTTCCAATATGAGTAGCGCTCAAGATATGCCCTGCCTCCGCGTCCTGAGCTTATCAGCACACGTCCGGCTCCAAGGGACGGAGAGTTGGCTTCGATATGCTCGATGGGATTACCAGCCGTCCTAAGCTCGGTAAGCGACGTGTTGTTTGAAAGGCCGATTCTGCTAAGATAATTTTCAGTGCAGAACAGCTGCTCAAGGTCAACGCAATCGTCAAGGTCAAGCGACGTAAGCGAATTGCCGCCGCAGTCCAGCCGCTTTAACGATACGCCGCCGCCGAGGTTGATCATGGACAGGCCGTTTCTGGCGCATTCCGCAACGGTTAGCGCCGAGCATCCGCCCAAGTTTAATCCTGTAAGCGAGTTATCCGAGCAGAAGAGGAGGGTAAGGCGATCGAAACCGCTTAGGTCCAAAACACCCGCGAGATCCAGGCCCATCCACATAATGCCGCAAACCGATGTACCATCCCAGTCCAGGCCGGTCCAGGTCGCGGCGTCATCGGGATCGTAACCGTATGGATTTACCTTGTCCCCGTTTTTCACTCCGTTTATATCCGCTATTTCCAGAAATTCGCGCAGCCTTTGAGTATCGCTCCCCTTTATTTCCCGTATATACAGGGCGTATGACGGCATAATTGCCGCCGATAGAATTACGGCGGCCAGAAGTGCAATTACACATCTTCTCAACGTCTTTGTCATGGGTAAACATCCTCCTTTAATTATCGAAATGTCCAAATTGATAGAGTTTATAATTTTTCTCTTCAAACAAAACGTTATGAAATCTGACAAAGCAATAGGTTAATCGTACCAAGCAGTTTTTCACACAATCTATAATAACGGCGGCATACGCGACTGCGATTTATTGATGAGGGTAAAATGGAAAAACTGTACCGGTAGGGCCCGCAGTCCCCCGCCGCTGATTTTGCCGATTGTCCGATATGATATGTCTTTTAAACACTATAGCACATACATTTAACTGCAATATATACTATTTTTTGTCATATTGGGGTGTACATATTTGGCCTATTTCCCGTCCGCTGGCAAATGGCGCTTAGGTATAACTGTATATTTCCTTCAACCTATTGAAAACGACGTATAACTAATGTAACATAGGCTTGCAAGGTGCCTGAAAGCCGCGTGTTTCGGGCAAAAATGGAAAAGGAGCAATGAGAAAGATGATAGAACTCATCAATCATGGCGTCTATCTTAAAGACGGCGTACCGCAAAGTCAATGCGAATGCGGAGTTACGCCTGAACAAGGGCGCAAACGCACGATTGCTTACTCAATTCTGAGCACGCACAATGTCTCCGGTGATGACAAAAAGCTGAGGATAAAGTTCGACCAGCTTATCTCCCACGACATCACCTATGTCGGAATCATTCAGACAGCTCGCGCAAGCGGACTGAAGCAGTTTCCCATGCCCTACGCAATGACCAACTGTCATAACAGCCTTTGCGCCGTGGGCGGCACGATCAACGAGGACGACCATGTATTCGGCCTTTCCGCCGCTAAACGCTACGGCGGCATCTTTGTGCCGACAAACCAGAGCGTTATTCACTCCTACGCCCGTGAGATGATGGCCGGCTGCGGCCAGATGATACTCGGTTCTGACAGCCACACCCGCTACGGCGCCCTGGGCACGATGGGCGTGGGCGAAGGCGGCGGAGAGCTGGTAAAACAGCTTCTGCAGAACACATGGGACTTAAACGCGCCGGAAGTAATTCTGGTATATCTTGAAAACGCTCCAAAGCGCGGCGTTGGGCCGCATGACGTTGCGATAGCGCTCGTTGGATCGGTATTCAAGAACGGGTTTGTCAAGAATAAGGTTCTTGAGTTCACTGGACCAGGTGCTGAAAACCTGTCCGTAGAATTCAGGAACGGAATAGATGTAATGACCACTGAAACCACATGTCTATCGTCCATTTGGTCGACGGATGAAAAGGTTCACGACTATTTCAGGGCCTATGGGCGCGAAGATGCGTATAAGGAGCTTAAGCCCGGCCAATGCGCATATTACGACGGCATGATAAGGATCGACCTTTCAAAGGTAGAACCCATGATAGCCTTGCCGTTCCATCCGAGCAACGCATATACCATCAAAGACTTTACTTTAAACGCCAAGGATCTGCTGCACAGCGTCGAGGAAGAAGCCGTCAAGTCCTTTGGCAAAAAGATAAAAATCGACCTTGTAAGTAAGGTGCTGCCCGACGGCCGCGTTATGGCGGACCAGGGCATAATCGCCGGCTGCTCCGGAGGATTGTACGACAACATCGTAGAGGCCGCTTCAATTTTGGACGGCGCTTCCACAGGGAACGGATACTTCGGGCTGTCGGTTTACCCGACCAGCGTACCCGTTAGCCTGGAGCTTACCAGGATTGGCGCTGCGGCAAAGCTTCTGGCGGCGGGCGCGGTTATCAAGCCCTCGTTTTGCGGGCCGTGCTTCGGCGCTGGAGACGTGCCGGCCAACAACGGCTTCTCCATACGCCATACCACGCGTAACTTCCCCAACCGCGAAGGCAGCAAGCCTGGCGACGGTCAGATATCGGCCGTGGCGCTTATGGACGCCCGCTCCATTGCCGCTACCGCGCGCAATGCCGGAGTGATTACGCCGGCCACCGAGGTCGACTACGACGACAGCGTACCCGAATACCACTTTGACGGCAGCATCTATGAAAAACGTATATACAACGGATTTGGAAAACCCGATCCGGATACCGAGCTTAAGTTTGGCCCCAATATCACCGACTGGCCGACCATGTATCCGCTGACCGACAACATCCTGCTGGAGCTTGCCGCCGTTATAAAGGACCCTGTAACCACCACCGACGAGCTTATCCCGTCCGGCGAGACCTCCTCCTATCGTTCCAACCCGCTTAGGCTGTCCGAGTTCGCCCTCTCCCGCCGCGTGCCCGAGTATGTAGGCCGCTGCAAGGAGATAAACGCCATGGATATAGCGCGCCGTGAGGGCAATGCGCCCATAAAGGTTAAGGATGCCCTGGCCAAGGTTGGAAACCCCGACGAGCTTGTAAACAATACGGGCGTAGCGTCAGTATTGTTCGCAAATAAGCCCGGCGACGGTTCCGCGCGCGAGCAGGCCGCCTCCTGCCAAAAGGTGCTTGGCGGCGCGGCCAACATATGCTACGAATACGCCACAAAGCGCTATCGCAGCAACTGCATCAACTGGGGCGTAATACCTTTCACCATCACCCCCGACGAGAGCTTCGGCTATGAGGTGGGCGACTTTGTATTCGTTCCTGGAATCAGAGAAGCAATAGCCGCTGGCGCCGAGGAAATTCCGGCTAAGGTAATTGCCAAAAGCGGAGTTTATGATATTAAGCTCTATGTAAAAGGCCTTACTGAAGACGAAAAGGAAATCCTTCTCGACGGCTGCCTGATGAACTACTACAAGGCAAAGCTTACGGACTGATACCAAATACAAGGGCAGGCGCGTAAAGCATCCAGAACGCGAAACGCTTCCTGTCAAAAGTAAAAGGGCGCCTTGGGCGCCCTTTTATATCTCTGCGTTTGTGTAAAGCGGGATTTCAATAAATAGATACTCAGCGTTTACGGCGACTCACCATCCGATAACGGATTGAAGCTTTGCCGGCGTATTTGACGCTTTTTTCGCTATAAGGGACGATAATCGTGATGGAAATGCTAGTTATCCAGCTTTTATCCCACAATTCCGAAAACGACGCCTGTTATAAACAGAAAGGCCTCTTCGAATCCGCCCAGATAGCTAATAGGGTCAATCAGTATAGAGCCCCCGATAAGTAGAGACATAATTCCGAACGGGTAAATTTTAGTCCTTTCATTATTGCCCTCACTTTTCATATAGTATCTAAATAAATCGATCCGTTACGAATCGCCGTATACAATCCGGTGCGAACCTACGGCTCGGGATGTCCCGGTTAACGCTATAGGCCGATTTAAGCGGCCGCATTATTCAACAAAGAACAGTAGGCATTTGTTCCTCATGGCCGCTTTTTTGTAAAACTCCTTTAACTCCCTGAAGTTTTCCCAAACATAATCAAACACTTCCTCCTCTTCGTCGTCTGGAACGTCCGCCACGAGATATACATCTTCGTCCCTCATGCCCTTAAAATCAAACCTTGCCCTGAAATCCTCCTTGCCAATGCCCTCGATCTCCTCGGCAATCTCCTTAACCTCTTCCTCTGTAATATATGTGGCTGGCGCGTAGCCTATTTCCTCGTCGCTTACCTCCCTGCCAAACACTACCCTCGAGATCGCCCGCGATTCGTCGGCCCCCTTAGTAAGGACATAAGCTATTGCCTGCCATGCCTTCTCGATGGAGAGCATATTTCCTTCGCCGTCGTAATCGTCGCCGCAATCATCATCGTCTTCGAAAAAGATAACTTCCGACGCCTCCAATTCGCCGTCAAGAATGCCGTCTACCTTTTCTCTATCAACCATGCAATAGGTTCCCATCATGCTCATAATCAGCTTTTCTCCCTTTCAATCAATAATAAAAGCAAGTTAATTATATTTCGGCTTGTCCCTCAAGTCTACACTACCGTATAGTTTTTTTTAAACTTTTTAAATATTCATTAAGCTCCTCCCCCATGTCCGGTATCCTCATTGCTGTTGTGACGATCAATACGCTTTTTGATAGATAAAAGTGTTTGCCGTTTTAGGGTTTTATATGATTTACCTTTGGCCTGGCGTACCCGTTAATTGAGCGCGCGCGTGCCGGCGCGCGTGCGTGATGGCCGCAGTTTTATCGGGCTTAACCTTTTCCTAACATTAACTTGCTTAAATTCGCCTTTACTACTTGAAATCCGTTACAATAAGCGGTACATTAACCTTGAAGGGTACACATCCCTTCATTGGAGGGTATGTCCCTAAAACACGTTCCAGAATAATTTGGAGGAAAGCAAAATGCAAATTGTCACAACGGGCGTCGCCGGCACGATGGAGTCATCCGACATTATCGTGAGAATCGAGCCGAACGATAGCGACGGCATTGACCTAGCGCTTGAAAGCGCGGTCATGCAGCAATTCGGCAAGCAGATAGAAAGGGTCATACGCGATACTCTATCGGAGTTGGGCGTGACCTCTGCCGTGGTTAACGCGGTGGACAAAGGAGCATTGGACTGCACGGTAGCTGCAAGGGTGTCGGCCGCCGCTTACAGGGCGGCTAAAAGCACGGATTATGTATGGAATGGAGGCGCCGTCAGATGAGCAGGTTAAGACGCAGCATGTTATTTGTGCCTGGCAACAACCCAGGAATGATCAGAGACGCTCATATCTACGGATCGGACTGCCTAATGTTCGACCTTGAGGACAGTGTTTCTATCAACGAGAAGGATGCGGCGCGCTTTCTTGTTTATAAGGCATTGACGTCGCTGAGGTATGGCAAGAAGGAACTTGTAGTCCGCATCAATTCCCTGGACGACTTTGGGATTGAAGACCTTGAAGCTATTGTACGCGCCCGTCCGCATGTTATCAGGCTGCCTAAGACCGAAACCGCACAGGATGTAAACGACTGTGAGACCGAGATTGCACGGATTGAGCGCGAAGCCGGAATTCCAGAGGGTACTACCGGCATGATGGCCGCTATCGAAGGCCCCAAGGGCGTTCTCAACGCATACGAAATCGCCAGGAGCTCGAAGCGGCTCATCGGCATTGCGCTTGGCGCTGAGGATTATGTGACGTCGATGCGTACGGTGCGTTCCCCTGAAGGCATCGAACTGCTGTTTGCAAGGTCCATGCTTGTAAACGCCGCGCGCGCGGCGGGCATTGACGCCCTGGATACGGTATACTCGGACGTAAACAATGAAGAAGGCTTTGTCGCAGAGGCCCAGCTTATAAAGAAGCTGGGGTTTGACGGCAAGAGCGTGATTAATCCCCGCCAGATCGCCCCGCTTCACGCCGTATTCAATCCGTCTGAAAAGGATATAACAAAGGCGAAGGCTATTATGGAGGCTATCGCTGAGGCGGAGCTTAGAGGTTCCGGCGTCGCCAGCCTGAACGGAAAAATGATTGATAAGCCCGTGGTTGAACGCGCGCGCTATATGCTAGAACGTGCGCAGGCGCTCAACATTCCCATTGAGGAGGTCTGACATGCAGCAGTTTGAATTTGATAAAATCCCCCATATAGGCGAAATCCATGCCGTACACGGCGCTTACGATCTTAGCGCGCCAATACAGAAGGATACCTTGACGCTTACAGAGCGCCAGTTTAAGAACAACAAAGTTATTTTCAGCCTTCAAAAGGCTATTGAGCAGGTTGGCCTCAAATCTGGGATGACAATTTCATTCCATCACCATTTCAGAAACGGCGACCATGTTGTAAATATGGTTATGGACACCATAGCCCGCATGGGGATACGCGACCTTACCGTTGCCGCCAGCTCCCTCACCGATATACACTCGCCGCTTATAAACCACATCAAAAGCGGCGTAATCAAGCATATAGAAACCAGCGGCCTGCGCGGCGAACTGGCGGATGCAATATCGCATGGGGCAATGGACTTTCCCATTGTGTTCCGCTCCCATGGCGGTAGGGCCGCGGCGATAGAGACCGGAGAGCTTCATATTGACGTCGCCTTCCTAGGCGCGCCCTCGTGCGACCCATACGGCAACGCCAACGGGTATAACCGTGACAACGCCGAGGGTTCCTGCTGCGGAAGCCTTGGTTATGCAAAGCTTGACGCAATATTCGCGGATAAGACGATTATAATAACGGATAATATAGCTCCATTCCCCAACGCGCCTTTTGGAATACCTGAATCCCAGGTAGACTACATTGTAAAGGTGGACAGCGTAGGCGACCCTAAGGGAATAATGAGCGGCGCTACGCGCTATACCAAGAACCCAAAGGAGCTTCTCATAGCAAAGATGGCCGCAAACGTAATAGAGTACAGCGGCTATTTCTACAACGGATTCTCCATGCAGATGGGTTCCGGCGGCGCTTCGCTGGCCACCGCGCGCTACCTGCGCGATAAGATGCTTGAAAAGGGCATTAAGGCCAGATTTGCACTGGGCGGCATAACCGGACAGATAGTTTCAATGCATGAGGAGGGGCTTATCAGCAAGATACTGGACGTTCAGTCCTTTGACCTTATCGCGGCCAACTCCCTTAAGAACAACCGATTCCACCAGCAGATAGACGCAAGCTATTACGCAAGCTATGTAAACAGGGGCGCCGCTGTCAATCAGCTAGATTTCGTAGTCCTCTCCGCGCTGGAGATAGACGTTAACTTCAATGTAAACGTGCTGACCGGCTCAGACGGCGTAATAAGAGGAGCCATCGGAGGCCACCCCGACACCGCTGAAGGCGCTAGCCTCACGGTGGTAGTCGCCCCGCTTCTCAGGGGCCGTATACCCACCGTGGTTGAAAGGGTAAACACGATTGTAACGCCTGGCAAAACCGTTGACGTGCTGGTTACGGACCAAGGCGTAGCTGTAAATCCGAACCGTCCCGAGATTTTAGAGCGCCTTGAGGCGGCGGGAATCCCCGTATTCTCAATCGAACGGCTCAAGGCAAGGGCCGAACGCATAGTCGGCGTTCCCGAACCAATACAATACGAGGACAAGATTGTCGGCGTTGTTATGTACCGCAATAACAGCGTAATAGATGTAATAAAACAGGTAAAGGACATACAGGTTTGACGCTTTATAAGTATGCCGGCGAGCCCCTAAACGGGGCTCGCCTTGAAAAAACCAAGGATTTTCTGCTTAGCCATGGGCTGCGTATGGAGTATGACGCCGACTATTTGGTATGCCTATATGATGAAGACGGCCGAATAATGGCAACGGGTTCACTATGCGCAAACGTATTGAAATACATTGCCGTCGCCGACGAGGCCCAGGGCGAAGGCGCGTGCGCAACCGTAGTTAGCGAACTCGTAAGCCAGGCATACAGGCAGGGCCTGAAAAAGCTGTTCCTGTTTACTAAACCCTCAAACGAGGCTATGTTCAAATCCCTGGGCTTTTATCCTATAGCCAGCACCGCCGACACGATGATGATGGAAAACAGCCGTAACGGTTTGGACCTCTACCTCGCTTCGCTTCCGCGGACGGACGGCACGGCGGGCGCTATAGTGGCAAATTGCAATCCGTTTACGAAAGGCCATCTGTATCTGATGGAACAGGCCTCCATGAGTGTGGACGCTCTTCACATCTTTGTGCTCTCTGAGGATCGTTCGCTGTACAGCGCTGACGCAAGGTATGACCTGGTAAAACGCGGTACTGAGCACATAAAAAACGCATTTGTTCATCATAGCGGCGATTATCTTATATCATCCGCTACTTTCCCGGCCTATTTCATCAAAGAAGGGGCCGACGCGCGGCAAATAAACGCCGATCTGGACATCGTCCTGTTTGGCTCGCGCATCGCCCCGCCGCTTAACATAAAATACCGCTTTGTGGGCACCGAACCATACTGTCCGGTTACCAATGCGTATAATGAGCGGATGAAGCAGCTGCTTCCCCAATATGGAATAGAAGTGGTAGAGCTGCAAAGGTTTGATGGTATAAGCGCCAGCGAGGTTAGGGCGCTGGCAGCCCAGGGGCGCTGGGATCAGGTGGCGCGCATGGTGCCTAAGGTTACCCTTGATTACCTGATGGAGTCCGTGAATAAATAATTATCTGGAGAAGGGTTGCGGGCCCTCTGCCCCTCCCCGTTTACAATGCTTTATGGATGTATCCCTTGATGAAATGCTTGCCGCGCGTGAACACCGCGCGCGCGAGCAGCAGCGGCTTTTAAACGAGTATAAATTGCCGCTTATATGCCTTACCCTGAATATCGCCGGACCAAAAAAAAACTATCCGCTCGCAAGAAGCGCCTTCTATGAAGGCGTGCGGCGCATACGGGCGGCCGTCTCCTTAAAATACGAAAGTATAATAACCCCACACACCGGCTGCGAGGGCTTTTTTATAGTACACGGACATAAACCCGAAGCAATTAAGCGGCTGATGGTGGAAATTGAGGAACGTGACAAGCTTGGGCGCATTTTCGATATAGATGTAATTGACATTCATGGGTCAAAGCTTAGCAGGACTCAGCCCCGAAAATGCCTTATATGCGACAATGCGGCGGCAGCCTGCGCAAGGAACAGGTCACATCCGGTCGCGGAACTTGAACGGACGGTCAACGGCCTGTTCAGAAACTTCTTTTCTGATGAAATCGCGCAAATGGCTCATGAAGCACTAATTCTCGAGGTTGAAACCACCCCTAAGCCGGGCCTCGTGGATTCGGCCAATTCCGGAGCGCATGACGATATGGATATAGACACCTTTAGAAGGAGCGCCTGGGCCCTGAAACCCTATTTTAAGTCATACGCCATGCTTGCTATGGAAATGTCGATGTGCACGGCGGAAAGGATAATGGAGGGCTTGAAAGCTGTCGGCCGTATGGCTGAAAATGCAATGTACGCCGCAACAGGCGGGATAAATACGCATAAGGGGATTAATTATTCAATGGGCCTTTTATGCGCCGCCACGGGCATCTGCATTGAAGCCGGCTTGGAGCTGGACAATGCCGTCAGGCTCTGTTCAGCGCTTGCGTCACAAAGCGCCCTGAATGATTTTACGGAAATTAAGAAGGGGTCAGCGCCCTCAAGCCATGGGGAGTCGCTTTACCTGTCAAAGGGGATAAAGGGCGTTCGCGGTGAAGCGGCCAATGGCTTCCCCTGCGCTGTGTATGCTAAGGACAGGATATATGAATACTTGGATATGGGCTTGAGTCAAAATGATGTATGCGTGCTTACGCTTGCTGAGATTATGGCTATACTGGAGGACAGCAATGTATGCTACCGCTCCGGCATCGGCGGCCTTCGCCACATGCGGGAAGCCGCCAAACGGATACTAGCGCTCCCCGTCGCTGACAGGGTGGAGGCCATGAGAGCGCTTGACGTCGATTTTATAGACAGGCGCATCAGTCCCGGAGGGTGTGCCGACACCCTTGCAATGGCAATAATGATGCATCGTGTAAATACGGCGTTCAACGTTTAAAACTTTAATCGTTTGCAATTTAAGCGCCCTCCCTATCCCTTTTTGTCGGGATGCAAGGAGGGCGCCATGCGTTTAACTTATAACTATTTTTCAGACTACATTATTGTGAGTAAAATCGCGCTTACGCCGACTTTTTTCTCCAAACTATAATTCCAACAACTATGCCGGCCACTACGACCGCCGCGCCTGCAATTATAATCCAGGTATAGCCTCCTCCTTCGGGGTTCGGCGCTCCAGGGCCCACCCCTGCGGTTTCCGTGGGGGTCTGCTGCGAATCTTCATATTGAAAAACAACCTCTATTGTCAACTCTCCGTTTACATTGGAAACGGTATAACTTGAGCCAGGGTTCTCAGCAACGGTTTCGCCGTTTATCATTACTTTTGACGCAGCATAGCCGCTACTGGTGATAAAGTCCAGCTTGAGATCTCCGCCCGATTCTACATACACCGTGCCAGAGGGTACTACAGATCCGCCTTCGTTGGATGTAACCGTTACCTTAACGCCATTGGCGGCCGCCTCCTCATATTCGGCGGTGATTATAAGGTTCTGCGTTACGTTCCTGTGGTCTGTGTTCCATCCTTTAAACGTATATCCATCATGCACATTCAGTTTAGGCAAAACTGCGTCCGCGCCGTGGTTAACGCTCTGCGTCGTTATGGCCTGGTTATTATAACCGTCCATAAATACTACCGTGTAGGTGGTTACCTTATAGTTGGCCTTTATTGTCACGTCGGCCGCTACACTCTCATAACCTTCGTCCCATCGTATAAAAGTATACCCTTCATGTTGAGGAGCGTCCGGCGGCGTTGCGCTGCTACCCCCGCGCACGGTTTCCGTTTTAAGGGTCTGGTTAGTGACCCCGTCTACAAAGGTAACCGTGTATTCCTTTGACGTATCCGGCGTCACAGTGGGTTCCGGCGCTGTGGTATTATACTGTCCTGGAAGGACGACTTTACCGCTGCTGGCCTTTACATCGCTTCCTGGGACGGCGGTGGTCTTATTATCAACCAGCCTTGATCCATCGGTTACAGCTAGCTCAAGAGCAACCTCTCCGGACGCGCCGGAGTTTACAGTAAAGTTAAGTTTCATACAGACTTCGTTATTATAGTTATCCATTGCGTTTATGATTGCAATGGTGAGCGTTCCTGGGTTTGTATCGTTTACTACCGCTAAGCCTACTGTATCGCTGTAACCTTCATATGTGAGCCTGCCGGCATCGTATGTAACCGTAAGGGTAGCCGCGCTAAGGCCCGACATTGTAATGGGAACTGATAAGGATTCGCCAGGGTTGGCGTTGATCTCCGGAAGCGAAACCGTCATGTCCCCGTCGGCAAGCGCAGGGACGTATACGGTAAATATAAGCATTAGTGTTAACGCGGCCACGATGAATTTTTTCATATTGATCCTCCAATTACCGTTTTGCCGTAGGTGTTCGCAGATGGTCACACGAACATAGGCGGCTTATCACGTTATTATTTCCTCTAAATAATAATACCATAGATGAATGAAAAAGGTTGCCTGAAACTTCATAATTATTTTGCTTTACAGGCATTTTCGTGCTATAGGATACCTAAGCCCCGCATGCCGCCATTTCGGAGCTATTTACATGTGTCTAATTGCATATATTACGAGCCTATTTAATTTACTAAATGCTTTGTATATACTAAAATTGCAATTTGCCATAAAAATTTTCTGCGGTTGGCCTTTTATACGTTAAATTTTTCAATTATACCGATCACGGCCATAAAAAAGAACTGCCCGCGCAGGAGCGCGGGCAGTAACCTGACTAAGGATTAGTCCATCGGAACTGGGAAGGTCTCAAGGCCGGTTACAAAACGTACAATCAGCGTAGCGTCGCTTATTCCAACGCTGCCGTCGCAGTTTACATCAG
>DBFNRV010000084.1:0-27320 GCA_048421225.1 Christensenellales bacterium
CGCAGATATCGTAGATAAAGCTGAAATCAATCACCTGATCGATCTTTCGCAGCAGGTGATCCGGCCTCACCAGCAGATCATATGTCGCCAGCTCCAACTGCATCTGTTCGCTTTCTTTCCGTTTCAGCATCCCGTTCACCCCATCTTGTTTTCTTCCTTATATATTCGATGTTTATCCCCCGTTTTCCTTTTGAATTTCTACAAAAAAAGGCCGTCGACTGACTTTGTCGATGGCCTGGAGTTCCCATTTGGGGAACTTGATTTTACTTCTTCGCTCTTACAATTTCCACCATGCAACGCTTTCTCATCGCTGTATCTTTGTCCGATAAGATATTTTTTCTGTTGCGGCGTAAGATTTCGCCGCCCAAGCTGATTCATGCAAATCCAAGAGATTGCCTCGTAACGGTTATCAAACTGCTTCCCATGGGTGAGGAACTCCATGTTCGGATGAGCCTGTATGATTTTGTAGCGATTGTGACCGTCTATGATGGTGTTGTTCTAGATGATGAGAGGCATCAGCGCCAAGCCTTCGGATAGGACGTTTTCTTCAAGCTGGTCAAAACCTTCCTCAGTCAGCAGAGGGCATTTCGCCTCAAACTCCGGGTCGATGGTAAACATTCTGTTTATCATGGAGCCTCCATTTCTTCGGGTACATATAAACCAAGGGAAGTTTCGATGGCTTTACCGATCTCGCACATCTGCTCACGGGTCATCCTGTCGAGATATTTTTGGACGCGCCGCTTGTCGATGGTCTTGATCTGCCCCAGAAGAACCATTCCGAAGAAATTCAATCCGCGAATATGCTCTGCATAAAAGTGAGTAGGCAGCGACGGCTTCTTACTGCCGCGTGAAGTAATGGGAGCAACGATCAGTGTAGGACAGAAAAAATTACCAGTGTTGTTCTGTAAAACTACCACGGGGTGGGCGCCGCCCTGTTGGGAGCCTATGTGGGGGTCGAGGTTGGCAAGATACACATCGCCTCTGCGGTAAATCCAATCTTCTTTCATGACGTGTCTCCTTTCGCGGTTTTCGATATTCCTTTCAGCGAGGTATGCGGTCATATCCAGATACCTTTCGCTGTTGTATCTGTCCTGATAAGTCATTTCTTTGATCTCCTGTCGTTTATCTTTATAATTTATGGGAATGTATGTAACTCTCTTTATTTGTCCCCGACGCCCCGGGAGCCATATGGAAAACATCAGACGGCGGTTTGCTGACCGCTCCATAGGAATCTAACCTCCCCGCCTTCATTGTGGCCGGACCGCGAATTACGGAAGTATTATTAACCCTGTGTACAGTCCTCGCCAAGCCGGTAGCAATCCGGCTTTCACAGGTACGGATGGATGGATCGCTCGCCCCTTCTAGGGGTCTTGGCGCTCCGTCTGATGTGGCTCGTGTTTCACAGGAACGTATCTGATGCCTGGATATTCAATTTTCAAAGAGCCTGAGTTATTGAAACTCCGAGAAAACTGAATCCCCGTTCCCCTGCGGGTGGGATTGTCCTCTCACTTTTCAATGGACATTTTTCTGCGAAAAGTCAGGCATCACCCGAAATATATTTTTGCTTTTTTCCGAATCAGCGTAATTGTATTATGGACGCTTTGCTTAGAAATGCCGTGTTCCGCCGCATAGTCTGTCATGCGTTTCCCGTTGATCAGACATTCGCTAAAAACGGAGAGCTGGTAGGGAGTCAATAACTTGCAAAACGCTGCTCCGGCTTCCGTACCAATAACCTCCGCTTCTGTATCCTGCCTCCTATCGACCATCCATGCGGCTCCATTCATCTCGCTACTGTCACAAATGGCATCAAGGCTCAGCATGGAGCCGTGCATTTGATTCCTTGCAAACTCGCGCCGCATCTGCTTTTCCCGACTGAGCAGCCGCCGCATTACCTCAAGGCTAATCTCGCTTTCCTCGCCGGTTGTTTTTATCCGTGCGTAGTACCTCTTGCTTCCGTTTTCCTCGGCTGCCCAAAGATCGTAATCGAATTCTTTTAGTGTTTTCACTTCGTAATCTCCTTTGTTTTTTGAATTTTGAAAACAAAAAAACTGGAGATCACGGATATTTCGAGATGTAACAGAGCCATTTGCTGAACATATAAAGTCCTTTCCCAAGCTAAGTCAGGAAAGGACTTTTAACACCGTACAAAGCAATCAAGCAAAAAAGCACCGTATAAAGCGGAGTGAGCATAGGTTGTCCTAATACTCAAACCGGCTTTGTACGGCGCTTGACAGTCTCCTCAAAGGGTACCCCCTTAATTCTCTCCGCTTGCTCGATTAAAAGTAAGTTTGGTTTATTCAGTTGTCTGGTTTATCTTTTCTTGCATTACCTTTTTGCAAAAATCGTATGGGATTTTTCTCTTTTTCGTATTCCGCGGAAGTATTCAAGATTGACAGGATACTCCGTTTTGCATTTTCGGCAGTACACCATCTTGTGTCCAGACACATCGGAAAATACCTTTTCAACAAGGAAGCCGCAATATGCGCAGTGTATTTCACGCATCGTAAGAATGCTGGTTTCATCCATCGAAGCCTTGAGCTTCCGTCTCGTTTCCGATGAAATAGCGTTTGAGCAGTTGGTGCCGGTTGCTTTTATCTTGTGTGATTTCATAATTCTATGGTCCCCTTTGGTTATAGTACACAATCCGCTCAAACGCGGACAAAGGAAGCAAAAGAAAGCCGAAGCAGAATACCGCTCTATCCAAGGGCAGGCCGAGAACGGAAGCTTTGCCAAGAAATGAATTAACAGCGCAGGCCCATTTCAGATCCCACCCGTTTCTTATGAAGGAGGAACATATTCTTTATGTTTAAAATTGCCGCATGAACAATATTATGCTTTTACTCAACAAGAAAATCAGTTAATTGTTCATATATTTTATTTTTACTAAGCGCGCTTGCATTAAGTTTTTGCGTTCCCAAGGCAGTCCTATATTCCGATTCATAACATATCAAGACATCCGGTTCGACACTTTTCAGTTCATCTTCCCGGACAATTGCCAGGATGATTTCCGCACCGCAGTATTCGGCCATTCCCTGACAGGCGTTCTCCATGAAAGACATGTCGCCGATCCAAAAACGTTCGCTAGAACAATTCTTTTGAAACCGAGAAAATAAAAGCGGAAGATACCCGTCGCTTAAAAGCATACGTGCAATATCCCCCGCCAAACAGCGCAGCCTCTCACCTGCAAAGAGAACCACGGGGCGCGGCTCGGTATATGGATGGTTCCTATACCAATCAGCGGAATATGGACTCCCGCTAACGCTGGGAAGGCAACCAACGCGCGAATATAATCCCGCCCTGATTTCTTCCAGCGTTAATTCGCATTCTGATGCCCGTAAATTATTGAACACACGGGCTGTAATAACCGGCGCGGCAAAACTGTTGAACAGAGGCGTTACGTATGGTCCAAACCCGGGATAGGAAGTCACTTCATGTTTCGCGCCGGCTGACAGATCAATGCCTCCGTTTGGATATAGATTTACCCTGTATTAGCCGTAGCTCAAACGTTCATCTGCTTTTACGCCTATTACATTGTCAAACGAGGCCGGGAAGCTGACGTTTCTCCCATTTTTGCATGCGGCAACGACGACGCACCCCTTTTCATTGACCTCGTTTATTGCATCCCGCAGCGGCAGGACATCGACTGCCTGGACGCTTCCAGCGCTGAGATGAATGACCTTTACTCCATGCCCGCCGCACCATTTCAGCGCTAACAGCAAAGCGTTTAGGCTTCCGCGTCCAGTCTCTTTCAAAACCCGTATGCTTCCAATCCTTGCCTGAGGGGCATATTTCCTTATGATAGCCGCGCAGATACTCCCGTGAGAATGGGGATGAATCGTTTTTAGACTTTTCGTCAGATCGTTGGATTCTGAAACCTCCAGGTCAAAGCACAAGTCCGGTACCGTTACCGCCGATACCCCGTCGTCAATTACGGCAATACAAAGTTCCATCGTCTTTTACCTTATACCTTATATTTTTCCGCCTGGAGCGAATAGAGCCCTGCATATGCCCCTCGAAGAGCCATAAGCTCCTGGTGGCTTCCCTGTTCCATTATCCGTCCATTGTCCAGCAGAAATATCCGGTCGGCAAGATGTACAATACTCAATCGGTGAGAGGTAAACAGAGCGGTTTTATCCTCAAATATTTCCTGCATGTTTTCAAACAGATTCATTTCCGAAACCGGATCAAGCGAAGCGGACGGTTCGTCAAAGATTATCATGGAGCAGTCCCGATAGACGGCGCGGGCCAAAGCAATTTTTTGCGCCTCTCCTCCTGAAGGCTCAAATCCATCGGGATCAAACATGCGGGATAGCCATGTATCCAAACCTTTGGGAGCCTTTTTTAAAAGCTCCTGTGCGCCTACGCTTTCTATCGTCTCAATGGTTCTTTTATCGTTCTCATCTTCCGCCTTTAGATCCGAGATTCTGATATTGTCTCTCAGTGAAAACGCATATTTGTCATATTGCTGAAAAAAGGTGCTGAAACCTCTACGTAAGCTTTGAAGCGTGTAATCGCGTATGTCATGCCCATTGATCAAAATCTGGCCGTCCGTAACATCATAGAACCGGAGCAGCAGTTTGATGATCGTGCTCTTGCCCGCGCCATTGATCCCCACAAGGCATATTTTTTCCTTTGGAGCGATACTAAACGATAGGTTTTTCAGCACAAAGCGTTCGGTGTTGGGGTAACGAAAGCTGACAAGTCTAAACTCAATAGCTATGTCGCCTTCCAGCACCCTTTTGCCGTTATCAAGCACATAGTTCGCTCTTGACTCAAACTGTTTGACAGTATCCACTTTCAGCTTGTCCTCATATATTTCAGCGATAGCGTCGATGGCGCAGGTCAGGCTGCCGGTCAGACTGGCCAGCAGCCCTGAATACAGCGTATAATCGCCTACTGTATTACTGCCCGCGAAGATTCCCTTTGTTATATAAATCAATACGACAAAAACGCAGATCTCCGGCAATATTGCGGTTAAAAGCGCGGCCGTCAGCTGGCGTTTCATCATCCCTTTTCGGCCTGTGATTATAAGACGCCATATATTCTGATAACGCTCAACCAGATAGTCCTTTAAATTAAAGAGCCTTATGTCGCCGGCAAATACCCTGTGCCCTGAGAGCGACTGGATATAGCCCATCTTACGATCCTCTTTTGTATGTGAAAGCCTCCAGCCATATAGCGCCTTCGTATATCTCCGGCTCATGAGCGCCGACGGTATGGAGGCAATCGTCAGTACGATGGAGTAAAGCCAGTTTTCAACGCCTATCATGATGAACGCGCTTATGAGCGATACGATACTGCTTACGCCCGAAAATATATTCCATACTATATTGGTAAGCGCGGACGAGTCAACCATGGTTGCCTGCATAGCGTCCATGTAATCGGGGGAGTCGAAAAATTCCATGTCAATGGACATACTTTTTGTCATCAATCCTATCTGGATTCTGTTTGCCATCAGCTCATTATGGATGTTCTGCGTATATTGAATCAGCTTATTGAGCATTAGCTTAAAGACGCTTACCCCGCTTATTGCAAGCAACAGAAAAACAGCGTCCGCAAACGGTTGTTCCGCATGCCCCGCGGCGGCAAGCATATCCAGTAGATACTTAGAGGCATATAGGGTAACAAACGGGAGCAGGGCATTGGCAATGTATGCAAATGCCCTTATCAGCGAATAAAGCGGGGACGTCTCCCATGACAGGCGCATGCAGTATATCACCGCTGACATAAACCGCCGGAAACCGCCGGAACGTGTTTTGCTTTCCTGGTCGCACATTCCTATCACACTCACCTTCCATCATGGGTGAAAAGCAGGGGCCGGCTCAGCCGGCCGCCTGCCCGGCGAGTACGCCGTCCTGCATTTGCAGCACCCTGTCCGAGGCGCCCGAAATGGCCATATCATGGGTTACGACTACCACGCAGTAGCCCTCCTCATGGGCCAGCCGCCGCAGGATCTCCATCACCCGCTCCCCGTTGGCCGTATCCAGATTCCCAGTCGGCTCATCCGCCAAAAGGACACGGGCGCCGCTGGCCAATGCCCGGGCGATGGCCACCCGCTGCTGTTCTCCGCCGGACAAATGCGCCGGATAGCGTTTATGCTTTTCCTCTCCGATGTCCACCATGGCCAGCAGCTCCTTGGCCCGTTTTACCGCCTCCGCTTTGGACGCCCCGTTGAGCTCCATGGGGAAGCACACGTTTTCCAGCACCGTAAGCAGCGGGAACAGGTGAAACGCCTGAAAGATCATGGCGATCCGCTCCCGCCTGCACCGGTCCAGATCCAGGGAGGCATAGTCCTCTCCGTCGATGGATACGCTGCCCGACGCCGGACGGTCCAGCCCCGCCAGGATGGACAGAAGCGTGGTCTTGCCGCTTCCGGACGGACCCACCACCGCGCTGAGCAGGCCGTCCTCCAATACGCACGATACGTCGTTCAACACATCGCGCCCTCCATTTGAGTATCTATAATACACATTTCTTAGTTCCAGCATGCCAATCCTCCTATTCTTTTACCTGTAACAGCTCCATGGGCTTGCGCCTGACAATGGAAACGGACGTAAACACCGCGCCCAGCACGGCGCCCGCAAAATACAGCCCAGCGCACAGCAGCGTTCTTATGCTGAACACTCCCGCCAGCCCGCCGCGCAGAACCGCCAGTCCCGCAAAGCCCAGCGCGATGCCAAGCAGGCACAGCAGCCCCTGCTGGACGCTGAGCATGGCGCCTACCCGCAGCCTGGTACAGCCCACCGCCCGCAGGGCGGCCGCCTCCCTGGCGCTCTGGAGCAGAAGCAATATGGAAACGCCCGCCGCAATCAGCACCGACAGCGCCGCCGTTACCGGATACAACACGGAGAGCAGCCGGATATTCTGCTCCATGGGGCCGACCACTTGGGTCAGCTCCTCGTCCCGCATGACAAGGCTCAGGTCCAGAAGGCCCGCCTTGGGACTCCCCACCAGCTCTGTCATCTCATCGCGGAACGCGGACAACTCCCTGTTTTTCGCGGGGTCCAATACGAACTCGGCCGTCGAGTAATGGAGTTCGGCCTGCATCGATTCCTCTATGGCGGCTTGTGCCGACATGCCGATCAGCACCGGCTCATTGGTATCCTGCAGCGCAACCTGCCCCGTATATTGGCCCGCTATAATATAAGGCCCTGATGAGCTATATTCAGTATCGCCTGTTGTTTTTTCGTACCTGCGAAAAATCTCATCGCCCAATTCCAGGCCCAGCTGCGAGAGCATATTGGCCGGCAATATGACATAATTCCACCTCAATTCCTGCGTGAAAATGCGGGCGTCCCAGCCAGGGGCGTATTCGATCTCTATTTCATGGCGCCGGCAAAACGCTTCCGGCTGGTCCAGGGCGCAATGGATTACATTTCTGAGCATACGGCTTTCATCGTATTTGGCTTCAGAGCCTTCGCCAGAACCAGAACCAGCAAGATAGGGCACCATGAGTTTATATTCCACGCAGGCCTCCAGGTACACGTCCCGTACGAAGCCGCTTTCCAGAATCGCGTCCACCGTGCTCTTATTGATGATGCTGCCGGCCGTACCGGACAGTATCTCCGACGGGTCGCTCTTGACGATCTCCGCCTCCACCACGGTGGCGGCATATAGCCGGTCCGCCTCCGCCTGGCTGCGCTCTATGGTCAGGTCCATCCAGCCCAGGGCCACCACAAATCCCAGCGCCAGCGCCGTGGTCAGGATGGTTTTTATCGGCCCGGGGCGAATCTGGCGAAATACATACCGCACGGATACGGCTAAGCCGGGACTTTCGTCTCCGGGGGCCTGCAGCGGGGCGGCGGATTGCGTTTGATTCCCCCGCGCTTTTTCCGGGCCGCGCTCCGTCCTTGCCTCCGCCGGCCTGTCATCCGCGGGCCGCTTAGGCTCGTTCCCTCCGGCCTTGGGCTTTTTCCCGCCCCTGCGCCGGCCGGCCACGCCCTGTAACAGCTCCAGCGTTGGACGGCGGGATAATAACGCCGCGCCGATAAGGACAAAAATCAGCAGCAGCGCGAAGATTCCGGCGCAGATGGCGGCAAGCCAGACAGGGGATAGCTCCGCCGCTATTTCCACGCCTTCCGGACCGGATATCGCCGCAAGTGTTTCTCCCGCCTTTGTCATGGCGTAGCGCCAGGACGGAATGCCGCCGGCTGGAATCCCCAACAGGCCGATCAGCGCCATGGGGCCCAGCAAACCGCCAGCCGCCTTTCGCACCGGCACGCCCAGCGCCCGCATAATCGCAAAGTCCTTGCGCCGCAGCCGCAGATAGAGGAACACACAGAGGACCAGTCCAATCAAAAGCACGGACGCGAACACTGCCGCGCTGAAGGTGGCGGACTGCCGGATCGGCGTTACGGACGCCCAGAAGTTATCCGCGTTGTTCTCCACAAACGACACGGCGAACCCCATCTCGGCCAGCGCCTCCCGGTTTTCCCGCAAAAAGGCGTTCTGATCCTGGGAGGATTTCAGCACAAAGCTGTAATCCAGCACCTGCGACTGGGGATCGCCCCCAAAGCCCTCCGGCATGCGGGAGTCCGGTATGAACATGAATACATTGCGCAAGGTAGGCTGCACTGGATTAGGCGAAGTAATTCCATACAGCCCGACAATCTCAAAGCTCTCCGTTTGCGTGGGGAACTCCCGCCAGTTCTCCCATTCCCCGCCCTCTAAAATATAACCTCCGTAGACAATATCAAAATCCCGGAACGTCAGCGTAATCGTGTCCCCAACCGACAGGTTTCGGAAGCTGGCAAACTCTCTGTGCACCACGCAGACGTTTCTGCCGTTTAGATCGTCGTCCCGGTTCAGCCAGCGCCCATCGGCCAGATAATACCACTGGGAGGACTGCTGGACGTTTGGCATGGCGCTCATGTCCTTTGTGCCCGTGACGACCATGGCGCGCTGGTTTTCCTCCAGGAGCTCCAGCTCCTCTTTCAGCCCCGCAAGCTCCGGCGTCTCAAAATCCACGCTTTCCCCCGGCTCAACAGGCAGGAACCAGAGGCCGCTGCCGTTTAAGGGTTTCATGATAAGGTTCTCGTAGGGTTTCATCAGCGTATTGGCGTTATTAAAATCGTAGAACGCCTTCAGGAAATACCGGTTCCCAACCTTCAATTCGTCCAGCACGCCGGCGTCCTGGTCCCCGTCTACGATGAAGTATAGGATGACGTTCTTTCCCTCCGAGGCATGCTCCGGATACCCTGCCATGACCCGGTCCACCCGGAGCTGAAACTGGTATGCCTCATATTTTTCAGTCTGTCCTTCGATTTTTGTAGGGATTGGCGCGCTGATCAGCTCGCCATATATAAATACGTCGCTGTTGTGTACACCGTATGAGGTATCCTGATAGCCGTCGTTGCTCTGCCCTCCAATGTCCCCGTTGTAGAGGCCGTCCAGCACGCCGGAGCAGGTCCTGCGGCGATCCTCAAATTCAATGTACTTGCTATTTGAGATGAGATTGGCGCCCGCTGTGACGTCGTAGTTATCCTGACCCGCGTTTTGCAGCGACCCGATGGAGCGGTAGTATTCGCCTAACCTGGCTGTCTCCCGCTGTACCAGGATGTATTCCACGGTGCGCGCGGTAAAGGCAAAGCTGATCAGGCCAATCAGCAGTATCAGGAATATGGTTCGGGCCGGCTGGCGCAGGGTGGACCTCAAATAGATTCGGTTTTTCATTTTTATCTCGATACCTCCTTCCCATATTGCATCGGTTCAATTTAACCACATGCCGGATAAAAGCCGGAACTGACCGGCGGCCCTTACGGGAACCGCCGGCCGTAGGTTAATCACAGGTTACAACTGCTTTCCGGTACGAACAATCCTCTTAAATATTCATACGAATTATAATCGATTGGAACAATTTCGCTTTTGCTGACATCAAAAAAATAATAACAGTTGGCAGTCTTAAAGAGTTCTATCATTGGTTTATTCATATCAATTCACATCCCTTATGCGTACATTTTGCAATCTGCCGGACCTCTGTAGGCCAATTCCAATGGTTGTTTTTTAAGAACCAGACTTAATTTAAAAGCTTATGGATTTCCCGTATCGAACTGATTGTAAATGGGATCATTAGACCCGTCGTATAATGCTATTTAAATATGACTTGCAATTATATCACCCCATTTAAATACAATCCGACAAAACATTAATGTCTTTCCCAATCGTGATTAATCCGATTACACCCTTTAAACTTAAATAAAAAACGCATAAGCCGGCTGATAACAGCTCCACTTATACGTTCAAAGGCAGGCTTTCCATGCACCCTCTCCAAAATCGGGGAAGCACAATAATACCGTAATCGTTTAAAGCCATCTTGGCATTCATCAATGCGATACATCACGCTTCCCTCCCAATCATTTTGAATGCTACTCAAATAATATTTATTAAATATATAAATGTTACCACGTAAAAACCGGAAAATTAAGAATATATTGTAATAACTTAGAGATTTTACAAGTATTTCCAGATAATCTTTGCCATAATTCTTACTTTCGCGACAGAAATCATTTTATGTCGTTTTTGAGGGAAGTCGCCTCAAACCCTTTCAAGACTGTCTCCGTTGGCTTTGTCCGTTACAATATCGCGCTTCGGGACTCCGCAGCCGACAAGCGAATAGGACAGTCCAGGTGCTGTTCTTTTTTCATAGGCTTTCACCCTGTGTAAAATCCGTCCGTAAAGGTTCCGCTGTTTTCAGATACGCCCGAATAGAGAATTGGAACATTTTGAGAGGCTTTTGCGCCGGATTTAATGGGTTTAAACGCCATTTCAAAAGGAACCTTCACGGAGTCAACTAATTATGCGAAGGAGAAACGCATTTTACAAAAAGCTTGATATGATTCTCGAAAGTGAATATAATATAAGCAGTGACTAACCGGATGGATATTTCTATGAGAACAGCATTACTAATGCTTGCGGGCGGGCCCATCGTCTCCCTATTCATGACAACGTTTCTCTTTGTTTTACTCGGCAGCACGTTCAGTACATTCCTAAGCTCTTATGAACATATCAATTTAGCGGCTTGCTATGTAGCTTACTATAATTTGGGACTCTTCATTTTTACTGTGCTTCCCGTGCGTTATGCTGCTTGGCTCTGCAAATTTCCCGAAAGCGATGGGTTATCAATATTGCGGTTGCTGAGAAGGAAACGCAAGAATCAATCGTAATGATTATGCCTAAATCCTTGAAAAGAGGTGATGTTAGGGTTGAGCAGAAATAGCACAAGGGCGATTATTGTTACTACAGTCGAACGAATGAGCTTTGGCTTTGGCAAGCAAGGTCTTTTGGAGCCAAAAGACAGCAAGCGGAGACTCCGACGAGCCTCCGCTTGCGCTTGATGGGGATTTCCCCATACCCCAGTAACACAGACTTCATCTGTGGCTGCGCGATGTGCCATCGCTATTTTTCTTCCCGCTGACGCTCGGTGATCTGCTGTTTCTGTTTCTCCAGCCCCAGCAGATAGGCGGCGTTTGCCTTGTGGATCAGCAGCTCCCGCATCTCGTTTTGCGTTTTGTGGTACTCGGCGTAAGCCGCTTTTTTCCCGGAGAGTAGCCTGGCAAATTCTTCGTTCAGGCTTTTGACCGTGGGGAGCTTTTTGAGTCCGAGATCGTCAAAGGCTTTATTTGCCGCCTTGTGTAAGATGATATCACCCTCATGCTCGGCAAGATACTTTTTGGAATATCCGGCTTTGCGATATTCGGTATAAACCTCTCGGGCCTTGGAGTAGTTGATGATGTGCGTTCGCAAGGTCTGTATCTCGGACATTCGTGTTTCCGCCGCCTTGATAGCGGCTTTCAAATCTCGGAATCTTGTTTCTGCGGCTGTAGCCGCATGAACAAGTGCATCAAAGTCGGCAAAGCCCTGTTCTTCCAAATACACCAGCGTCTTTGCCATCTGTTTGAGCTTTATCACCTTCATCTTCTGATCGTACCAATAGACTTTGCCGGAATTGAGCTTGGCTTCAATTTCGGAAAGCAGCGTTGTCCGTTCTTTGCGTTTCGGGTACTTCTTCTTAACAAAGGTGTTGTGGGTTCTGCTTCCCGCAAGGACGGCCCGCAGCTCCGGTCCGGAATATCCCTCGCCCAGGGAATCCAGACGGATGCTCTGTTTTTGGTTTTCATGCCGGAGCGATAGATTTCCTTTTCGGGCAACAGAATAGCCGGAGGATTTCAGAAGCGTCAAAAGCGCATCGAAGTCCTTCGGCTTCTTTTCGAGAGCTGCATCTATCGCCATGCGGAGCAGATCACGGTTAGTGAGCTTGTCGTGACCGCCGCGCCACTTGTTGTAGCTCAGTCCGTGCCACTGCGGATTATCTATGACAGACAGCCGGTGCTCGACGCAAATAATATCGGAGAGCCTACGGACAGCGCGGTAGCTTCCAATGAAATTACTAAACTTCCGAGTGCAGTCCAAGGTGGTGGAGTTCCAGTAGATGTGATTGTGGATATGCGCTTTGTCTGTATGGGTACAGACGATAAAAGCGTGATTTCCTTTGGTGAAGCGTTCCGCAAATTCGTACCCAATGCGGTTTGATTCCTCCGGCGTAACCTCTCCCGGCTTAAAGGACTGCCGTATCTGATAGGCGATCACATCGCTTGCCTGAACACGCCCCGTCAGCTCACGATACTCCCGTTTGGACAGGACAAATTCAGAAACCACGGTGTCAGGGTCGCAGGCAAATGAGGAAACCAGCTCACCGCCCTCGGTCTTATCCGGGTTCATGCCGTAGTCTTTCCGGTCTGCCAAACATTGCGCCAGCGTCTTACCTTTGTTCAGGTTCGGCTTTCACCCAAAAATCTTCCGCGCTCTGCGTACCCTCGCCCTTGGTGTTCAAAATGATGGTGTTTACCAATTTGAGTATGTCTTTCTCGCCGCGCAGATAGGCAAAGGGGTTATATCTCATAGACTTGGAAAAATTGATTGTGTTAAGCACCTTAATACGGTACTGCGCCGCTGCAAGAGCCGTCCGCACTCTATGAGGATGCTGCCCTTCGGATCGGTGATAACGAAACTGACAGGCGCGGATTTTGAGGTGCATTGCATAAGGTTTGGCTTGCAGTAAAAGCGTGTTTTCCCGCTGCCGCCGATCACCATGACGTTTTTATTCCTGGCGTTTTTCGGGTCTTTCGGGCGGCTTGACATCATCAGCCGTTCGCTCTGCGTCAAAAGCACATTGTTTTCAAACACAGGGTCTATAAACGGTTTAATGTCTGCCGCCGTTCCCCAACGCGCCATGCCATACTCCATACCCTTACGGTACTTCTTGGCGTTCTTCGCCTTGAAGTAGACAATAAGACGAATAATGACCGCGCCCGCAGCGCCGATCAGCAGATCGACGGGGTGAAAACTTGGCGCGACGTTTGCAAAGGCGGCGGCAAAGCCCTGTCCGATATGCAGCAGCTTTGCGGATAAATCCGCGCCCTGCGCAAGCCTAAACGCTTCGCCCACTTTGTCGAACAGGTAGACGAACATGAGATACGGGAGATTTGTCAAAATCAGCTTTTTTACTTCCGGCTTCAAACTTCCATCCCCCGATCCATTTTTTTCACCTTGTCGCGCTGCGCTGTGCGTTTGACGGCTTCGGCTTTTTTCTCACCTATATCCCGGCGCACAGAGGGCTTGCGCTCTTTGTCGAGCTTCTTTTGCGCAAACTCCCGAAAGGCGGCGGTCAAAACCTCCGCATCCCTGCCCTTGAAGAACACAAGATAGCGGTCATCCGTCTTTTTCAGCGAAAAATCGATCCCGTACTTTTTTGCCGTTTGGGAAAATGCTTTGATATTCTGATCGGCAATTTCGATATTGGAAACGCCCGTATTGTGCCGCATAAGCTGTTTAAGCGTCTGTCTGCCGTGGTGGGGCGTGTCGCGCTTTTTGCGGTACATCTGCAAAAACTTTCGCAGCGCGGCTTGCAACGCCCGCCCGGTCAGCTTGGTAGCCTTGATTGACAGGGCTATGGTCTTTTGTGTGGTTTCTTCCTGCAAAATATCGCTCCTTTCACAGATTTTGAAATTGGATTAGGGTGGATGCACCCGCTGATACAGCGCAATGCTCATAGGCTTATGTCCGGGTCATAGGAATAATCCGGCTTTTTCTTCGCCTTTGGGAAGCCGTTTGCCATATCGTGCGCCACAAGCGCGGTATAGTAGCTGTCAATGGTGGACGGCGCGTAAACAGCACCGCCCGCATGTACTGCTTGATATTGCGGATTTTGGTTGTGTTCTCCCGCATACAGTCAAGGACAAACTCAATGTGACTGCTGTTCAGCTTCATAAACTTCGCTTTGACAAGCTTTGCGGGGTAATCGTCCCCGGCAATCCGCAGCGTCTTTCTCGCGGTTCATACGGTTTCAAGTATGAGGTCAACAATTTCGTCAAGCCGATCCCTGTCAAATCGGTTGTCCTGCACAAGAATGCCATACTCGACGTTCTCTAAAATGATCTCCCGGTAAATCCGATATGCTTCATTTGCGCTGCCTGTCCGTTCCTTTCTTTTCCTTTCCGGCGGCGTAGCCGCTTCGTCCTCCTGCCCCTGTGAAGGAAAGGGGTTAGGGGGAAGGAATGGAATCGGTATTTGATAAATCTTTATTTATTTTTTGGGTACTTGGTAAGTTAGTTCTTGATAGTTCTTTATTTAATTGCATTGGATTTTCCGATGACGGGTTATCCGATGTTGGATTTTCCAACAACGGTTTAGCCGCTATTGGATTTTCCAATCGCGGTGAATCCAACTCCGGTACTTCCGGCGCAACTGGCTTTTCCTGCGGCTGCTCGTAAATCGTATAGACGATAGGCGTCAGCTTGCCCTGTGCGTCACGCCCCTGTGCGCGGGTAATATATCCTTCGCTCTCCAATTCCCATATTGCCGTGCGGATTGCGTCGATGTTCTCCTTGTTGATACGCGCCAAACCGTGCAGCGTGTAATCCCATGTATCGGGCAGGGACAGCATTTGTGAAAGCAGCCCCTTGGCTTTCAGCGTCAGATTTGGATTGCGCAGGTGGTGGTTAGACATTACCGTGTAGCCCTTATTTTTCTCTACCCTAAAAACTGCCGTTGCTTCATCAGCTCCTTTACGGGGGAAGATAGCAGGCTACAAGTCGCTGTCTATGCGGTCATAGCGGAGATTTCCGGCGTTCACCCGCGCATGGTTGCGGATTTTGATTCCTCCGCGTTTCTGTGAAGCTAACGCCTTTTCATATCCCACATCGGAGAGAAACAAGCGCATTTTATCGCCCTTATCGCCAACGGGCGCATCGCGGGTCAGAACGTCAAAGACAATCATGTGTCGCGTATTCTCGTCAAACCGCATTAAATCCATAATGTCGTGTCCTTCCAAAGTTGCCGCGCCGGATTGACGGCGGGCTTCCTCAATCAGTTCACCGATAGTTTTTCCTTTGCTCATGTGACAAGCTCCTTTCTTTGTGCGGAACGATAGAACGGCATTTCAGAGGGAGCGAATGATAACATACGCACACCCTCGTTACGGTGTCCACAAGGCCGCTTGCTGCAAGGCTTTTTCAGCGTCTATCTTTCCGCTTTCTTCTTCGTTTGCGCTTCGCCGTCAGCTCGCCCAGCTCATACGGACATTCGGCATAAACGCAATATTGATACGTCCAATGCGGACGGTAAAAGCGGCAAACGTCGCAGCCCTCATGCTCGGTGACGCAACCGCTTGAATAGCTGTCAAAGCCCGGCGTCTGCTGCATGAGCATTTCAAAGGCGCGATCCGTGCCGTCTGTAAGTTGCAAGCCGCTGTGCCTTCTTCCCGATTTTGGGCGCAAAAAAAGCCACAGACTTTTTTCAAAATCTGCGGCGTGAGGACAAGCGAAAAGGGACGTTACCTTGCGATAACATCCCTTTTGCGCTGTCTTATTCAGTTTTTGCGGTTGACCTGTTTGCCCTCTGCCCTTGAAAACGTTGATTTTACTGGGTTTTTCCTTGTTTTCTTATGTCAGAGGGCTTAAACCGCCGCTTTTTGTTTTTCTATTGCTCCGTAAGTTCTCCCTTCCCCATCCCCGTCACCTTGACCTTTACTATGGTATTTAGCAGATCGTCATCCGCGGACCATGTTTTTATTCTGACATATGTGTCCGTATATCCGCATGCATAACCGCTTTCATTGCTTTCGACAAGCACTTCCTGAAATGTATCAATAAGGCTTTCAGAAAAAGCATATTCCATTTTATCGCCAAGCTCAATAAGTTCGGCGGTCCGCCTGGATTTGACGGCTTTTTGTACTTGGTCCGGCATGCGCGCGGCGGCGGTGCCCTCCCTCTTTGAATACGGGAACACGTGAATACGGGAGAAGCTCACCTTTTGAGCAAAGCGCAGCGTTTCTTCAAATTCTTTTTCCGTCTCCCCCGGAAATCCCACTATTATATCGGTGGTTATAGCGCATCCTTGGATCGCCTCCCTGAGTCGGTCAACGCATTTCATGTAATCACCGGTTGTATATCTCCGGTTCATGCGCTTTAAAACGGCGTCGCTTCCGCTTTGAAGCGACAGATGAAAATGCCTGCATATAATCTGCCTTTTTGCAAGGGCGTCAATGAACTGTTCATCTAAAAGCTGGGGTTCGAGCGAACCAAGACGCACCCTGCGTATCGACGTCAACCCATAAGCCTGATCGATAGCATTGATAAGACCCGCGCCCCCCTTCAAGTCGCGTCCATATGACATTAAGTGGATGCCTGTTAAAACCACCTCTTTAAAGCCCTCGCCGTCCAGTTTAAGAAGCTCCCGACGAACGCCTTCAATCGTGCGACTTCTAATCCTGCCCCTGGCATACGGAATTATGCAATATGAGCAATACCTGTCGCAGCCCTCTTGTATTTTAAGATGCGCGCGGGTTTTACCCTCGTGTATTGCTGACGACTCTTCAAATGCTGTGGCCGTTGGGCTCACTATAACGCTTTTTTCATGGTTCCCCTCAAACAGCATTTCCACAAGCTCAGCTATCCTGTTCTTGTCGCTGATCCCTACAACCAAATCAACGCCATTTATTTTAGAAACGGCATCCGGAGCGCTTTGAGCATAACATCCGGTCAGCACAATCTTTGCTCCAGGCATGGTTTCACGCGTATGCGAAACAGCCTGGCGTGACTTCTTGTCGGCAATATGTGTTACTGTGCAGGTATTGATTATGCATACGTCGGCCGGATGCCCATACTCAACTATTTCATGCCCCACGCTCTGAAGCAACTCAAGCATAACCTGCGTATCGTATTGATTAACCTTGCATCCAAGTGTCTGAAACGCTATCTTCATGTATTTATTCCCCTAGCTGCTATAGTGGTACCCTATCATCGATAATACCGCCATGCCCGCGGTCTCAGTTCTTAAAATCCTATTGCCAAGCGTAACCGTAACAGCGCCCTTTCCCTTTAGCAGCTCAACTTCGCCCTGCTCAAATCCGCCTTCAGGTCCTATAAAAACAGCTATATTCCCTGCATTTTGACCTTTAGTCAGGATGCCCTTTAAAGTAGCGTTCCTTTCCCCCTCGTATGCAACGACCGCAAGGTCAAATTTTGATATGTCACATCCGGAAAGGCTTTCATACCCGCTTACCTTTGGCACAATGCCGCGTTTTGACTGCTTGGCCGCTTCATAAGCTATCCTATTATAGCGTGCTATACGCTTTGCCTCGGAACTTTGATCCTTAGGACGGGCTACGCACCTTTTTGATAATACGGGAACTATTTCATTTACGCCCAGCTCTACGCATTTTTGTATAATAAGCTCCATCTTTTCCTGTTTTGGCAGACATTGAAACAGTGTAACATGGCAGGCCAGTTCAGCGTTGCTTTCCTCCGAACTGGTTATCCTTAAAAGAGCTGATTCGGACGTTATGCTCTCAATAATTGCTTTATATTCCATTCCCCTGCCGTCGCACAGTTCAACAGTGTCTCCCTTGCCAAGCCGCAAGACCTTAGCTATATGATGATGGTCTTCACCAGCTATGTGCAATGCCCCATTCGCAATCAGGTTTCTATCAACAAAGAAGCGGTTCATCCATGCCCCTTTCTCGACGCAATCGCCGCCCAATCCCCCTCGGTCAATAGATCAACTATTTCAAAGCCGTTTTTCATGATCGTACGCTTCACATCTTCAAGCCTGTCTATAATAATTCCCGATGATATATATACGCCCGTATCCTTGAGCATGCTGGGGATCATCGGTGTAAGCGGGATTATAACCGAAGCTACAATATTTGCGGCAATTATATCATAGGTTCCCGCAACCGCCGCTTTTGTACCTTCATCCTCTATTACGTTGCCTATTACCACGCGGTACGCCGCTTCGCCGAAGCCATTGATTTTAGCATTCTCCACCGCGATTGTATCGGCTATAGGATCAACGTCCGCCGCTACGGCAGATCCCGCCCCAAGCAGCATTGCGGCAACGGACAGTATCCCGCTTCCACATCCAACGTCAAGCATCGAGCAACCACGTTTTACATACTTTTCAATCAACTCCATGCATAACCTGGTCGTTTGGTGGGAGCCTGTGCCAAAGGCCATGCCTGGATCAATCCTTAAAACCACGCGGTCCGTTTTATTCGGATCTTCCCAGGAGGGGCATATCAACAAGCGTTTGCCGATTTCTATCGGCTTATAATAGGCCTTCCAGTTGTTCGCCCAGTCCTCCTCACGAACATCTCGTACCACAATCTCAAGCCGCCCAAGGTCAATTCCATAATCAAAGTCCTTCATCCCGCTTATCTCCGGTATGATTGCATCTATTATTCCCCTATTCTTAGGCTCATCCGCAATATAAGCGCGGACATATGGTTCATCTTTCGGAGCAATTTCATTAATATCGGCATAATCCCAAAAGGCGGAAGCATCTTTTAGATACTGCTCCACTCTATTTCTGCCCTCAAAAAGCTCCAACTGGCCGATTCCGATCGAATCCAGCCTTGCGGCCACAGCGTCAAGCCCTTCGCTTGATGTATATACAGTAAATTCCTTCCACATAGCCTTAATCCCTCCCATTTCCAGTACCTCGTAAAACCCTCATCTGCTTTTTGGGCCTCCATATCTCGATTTTCCGCCGCCGCGGCCTTCGGCTCCATATCCTCTCTTAGGAGGCACCAGCGCATCCCTGCCGTTTCCTATCAGGTCCTCCCTGCCGGCCTTTTTCAGTGCCTCTCTCGCCATGTCCTGGTAGCGGGGCATATAAACCTGTATCAATGCACGCTGCATTGCCTTTCCTCTTTGCGACTTTTCAACAAACACCGGTTTCATGTTCCTTGGATCAAGTCCAGTGTAGTACATTGTAGTTGATATGGTTCCCGGCGTCGGATAAAAATCCTGAACCTGCTCTATCCGTTGTCCTGTCTTTTTAAGATATTGGGCTAAGCAAATGGCCGAGTTAAGGTCGCTTCCAGGGTGTGAAGACATAAAGTAAGGCACGATGTATTGCTTTAAGCCCATATTCTTGTTTAACCTGTTGAATTTTTGTACAAACCGCTCATATAGATCGGCATATGGCTTTCCCATCAAATCAAGAACGCGGTCGTCTATATGTTCGGGCGCCACCTTAAGCTGCCCGCTGACATGATGCTTTATCACCTCGCGCAGGAATGCGTCGCTCTTATCATACATTATATAGTCATACCGAAGTCCTGAACGAATGAACACCTTTTTTATGCCCTGAAGCTGGCGCAGTTTTTTTAGCAGACTTATGTAATCATCATGGGAAACCTCGAGGTTTTTGCATGGATCCGTTCCCAAACATTGACGGTCGGCGCATACGCCTGACTTTAACTGCTTTTTGCAGGATGGTATCCGAAAATTAGCCGTTGGCCCCCCCACATCGTGTATATATCCCTTAAACTCCTTCGCCCTTGTCATGCGCTCGGCCTCTGCAATGATCGATTCGTGGCTGCGCGCCTGTATCGTGCGTCCCTGATGCATTGTAAGCGCACAAAATGAACAGGCTCCAAAGCAACCCCTGCATGAAGTGATTGAAAACCTTACTTCATCTAGCGCTGGGATATGCTCTTTATATGAAGGGTGCGGCTCCCTTGTATACGGGAGCTCATATACATCGTCGAGTTCCAGCGTGCTAAGCGGCCTGGCGGGCGGGTTTGCCACAAGGTACGCCTTACCCTGGCCCTGTACCAATCGCCGGCCCCGTATCGGATCCTGCTCCCTGTACTGGGCAATAAAGGCCTCGGCATATGCCGCCTTATCCGTGCTGACCGCGCTAAAATCCGGTATAGTTATGTAATCGTAAACGTTTTCAAGCGACGAGGCCATATAGCATGTCCCATTGACATACGTGATTTGATCCACTAAAAGGCCAGAGTCCAGCGCGTCTGCAATCTCAACGATCGGCCGCTCCCCCATGCTGTATACAAGCAGATCAGCGCCCGAATCAAGCAGTACGCTGTGACGGACTGAGTCGTCCCAATAATCATAATGCGCAAATCGCCTGAGGCTAGCTTCTATGCCGCCAATAACAATCGGCACGCGCCTATATGCCTCCCTGATGCGGTTACAGTATACAATCGTCGCCCTATCCGGCCTAAGCCCCGCTATGCCGCCTGGCGAATAAGCGTCGCTCCCCCGCCGTTTCAGCGCTACGGTATAGTGATTTACCATCGAATCAAGATTGCCCGCAGTTACCAAAAACCCAAGCCTTGGCCTTCCCAGCTTCATAAAGCCTTCCTTGCTCCTCCAGTCGGGCTGGGCTATAATGCCGACTGAGTAGCCGCTGTTTTGCAGAACCCGGCCTATTATGGCAGTGCCGAAGGATGGATGGTCAATATATGCGTCGCCGCTTACAAGTACAAAATCGGGCTGATCAACTCCATTTATGTTAAGCTCCTGTTTTGTCATAGGCAGCGGACAGTTTTTATATTCGTTACTTTTCAACATGGATATACTTTAAACCAATTCGAGACCGTTTTCAACACAAATATCCCTCTGGCCGCACCGCTCAAATGCTTGCAGTAATCCCAACTGTATGGCATAATTATAGTGATTTGGCAACGTACTTAAACCATGGAAAGATAATTATATGAAATACAATGATTTTTTTAAGCTGATAAATACTGGAACTCCGACAGGCGCGTACCTCCTGCACGGCAGCGAGGAGTACGTCAAGGATTCCGCGCTTAAGCAGATCATTGCGCGATTTGATCCCTCAACACGCAGTATGAACGTTGCCGACCTCTATGAATTTGACGCCGATGCATTGATTGGGCTATGCGATACAATGCCGTTTTTCTCAGATAGAAGGCTTGTAATATGCAGGCGTCTGCCCGACGGCGATGGCGCGCTGCGGATTATTGAATATCTAGGCGAGATGCCGCCTGCCACGTTGCTGATATTCTTTATCAGAGGGAAGTACGACGCAAGCAGCGCAAAACCACGGGCAAAAGCGTCTTCATCAAAAAAAGCCGCCTCTTCAGGTCAGTTTATTCTTGATTTGGAGGCAATGGACAGATGCGTTGAGTTCACCGGCCTGTCAAACCAGGATTTGCTTAAATGGATAAAGAAAACTGCAGCCGAGCTGAATTCATCTATAGAGCCCCATGTAGCCCAGCGTCTTATAAACCTTGCCGGCACTGACCTGTCCGTTATCAATAACGAGCTTATGAAGGCGCTGGACTATGTTGGCCATGGGAACCCTATAACCGCCGAAGCTATTGAAGCATGCGTAAGTCCTAACATTGAGTACAGGGTGTTCGATATGGCCGACTATTTTAGCTCCGGCCACCCCGCAGAGGGGTTTAAGGCGCTTGACAGGATTATAAAGGATGGAGAGGATCCACTTGGGATTGCCAGGTATCTTGAAAGCCGATACAAAGTCATGCTGCAGGCTAGGCTGATGATTGATAGCGGAATAAACCGCGGCGACGCTATAAGGCGCATTGGGGGAAGCGCTTATGCTACCGGAAAAGCCTTTGACGCCGCTAAGAGGTGTTCCCTGACGGTAATTTTTAAAGCGGCTGAAGCCTTTTCCGACGTCTTTTATATGAACGTCACAGGGATCGCTGGAGCACGGGAAGCACTTGAAGCCGCCCTGGCCGCAGCCTCAATATGACATAAAGTTAACTGCCGTATTAACAAGCAACGCCGAACTGAGCACGAAGGATGATCTGTAAAAGCAGGCTGTATGTATTTGCCGCTGGCCGCCTTCTTTGGACGATCGCTACTCGTTTGCGTAATGACTGCGCAAAACATAACTATCCGTCCTGTTTAGTATATTAAACGGTTTCAGCGCTGATAAATTGATAAAGACATCATTTAAATAAAGGAGGTTATATGGAAAGCTGTATATTTTGTAAAATAATCAATGGCGATATACCTTCAAAAAAGGTATATGAGGATGACAAGGCATTCGCGTTTTATGATATCGATCCTCAGGCCCCCGTACATGTACTCATCATACCTAAGCATCATGTTGACGACATGAACGAATGTGACAGCAGCGTTATGGCACATATGCTTGATGTTGCGAAAAGCCTTGCAAACTCGCTCAACCTAACGGACGACGGCTATAGAATCGTTGTTAACACCGGTTTAAACGGCGGCCAAACGGTAAACCATCTTCATTTCCATCTTATTGGGGGAAGGCGACTTGGCTGGCCTCCAGGATAATGCCAATAGGTTCGAACTGCTAACGTAATATTAAGAAAGGAATCACATACATGAACAACGCTATTTTTTCAATCCCAAGACCATATAACGAGCCGATTTTAAGCTACGCGCCCGGCACTGCCGAGCGCGTAGCCCTCAAAGCCGAACTTGATAATCAATCCGGGCGGATAGTTACCATACCCCTGATAATAGGCGGGAAAGAGGTCTATACCGACACATACGGCGAAGTGGTCATGCCTCACAACCATAAACATGTTTTGGCCAGATATTGTATAGCTACTCCTAAAGAACTTCGTATGGCGGTGGAATCGGCGCTCTCCGCAAAAAAGGACTGGGCCGAAATGCCCTGGGAGCATCGGGCTTCAATATTCCTTAAGGCCGCAGACCTTCTGGCAGGACCCTATAGGGCGAAGATAAACGCCGCGACCATGCTTGGCCAAAGCAAGACGGTTTTTCAGGCTGAAATTGATTCCGCCTGTGAGCTATGTGACTTTTTCCGGTTCAACACATATTATGCGCAGGAGATATACGCAAAGCAGCCTGAAAATGCCCATGGCATATGGAACCGGCTTGAATACCGTCCTCTTGACGGCTTTGTAGTCGCAATATCTCCTTTCAACTTCACATCGATCGGTGGCAATCTCCCAACCGCGCCCGCGCTTATGGGCAACACCGTGATTTGGAAGCCTGCCTCAACCGCCGTATTGTCAAATTATTATGTAATGCAGCTCCTTATTGAGGCTGGAATGCCCAAGGGCGTTATAAACTTTGTGCCAAGCAGAGGAGTTGAGGTAAGCGAACATATTTTGACCCATCCAATGATGGCTGGATTCCACTTTACAGGCTCAACGGATGTATTCTCCGGCGTATGGTCTCTTGTCGGGCAGAATATAAAGCGCTACGCATCCTATCCCCGTCTTGTCGGAGAAACGGGAGGGAAGGATTTCATCTTCGCGCATAAGACCGCTAAAGTGGATGCTCTCGTCGCCGCAATGGTCCGCGGCGCGTTTGAATACCAGGGTCAGAAGTGCTCGGCCGCTTCAAGGGCGTTTATACCCGCCTCGTTGTGGGATGAAGTCCGCTCGGGCATGCTAGATGAGATATCCAAGCTTAAAACTGGCGATATAAGGGACTTTACAAACTTTATGGGGGCTGTAATAGACAAAAAAGCGTTTGAGTCTATTACAAAATACATCGATTTAGCCGGCTCGTCTCCTGATGCTGAGGTGGTCTGCGGAGGTTACGACGGAAGCGAAGGCTACTTTATAGAGCCTACCGTCATAAGAGCGCTTAAGCCTGATTTTGAAACAATGGCTGTGGAGCTGTTCGGTCCGGTGCTCACCGTTTATGTATATGAAGACGCGGAGCTTGAGGATACCCTTGAAATCTGCGATAAGGCCACGCCCTATGCGCTTACGGGCGCTATATTCGCGCAGGACCGTGAGGTAGTCGTCAATATGGAACGCGCGCTTCAAAACTGCGCTGGAAATTTCTATATCAACGATAAGCCCACAGGTGCGGTAGTTGGCCAGCAGCCGTTTGGCGGCGCCAGAGCCTCTGGGACCAATGATAAGGCCGGCAGCGCTCTAAACCTCTATAGGTGGGTAAGCCCCCGTACAATAAAGGAAAGTTTTGCTCCTTCGACCGATGTGGCTTATCCCTTTATGCTTGAAAAATAAGCGTACTCAATCAAAAATAACAGGCGGCCCGATAACTCGTGCCGCCTGTTATAAATAGATTATTAACATTTTGAGCCTTATATATTTTGTTGCAGCGCTAATACGGACTTCACTTATTAATAAGCCTGTTCAATATTTCAAATCCATTCGCCCATTTTGAACCTCAACACATATATTCTAACACATAACTCTGGAGGTTTTTACATTAATTCGCTTCAAAGCCTCGTTATAACGCAGTTTATTTAGTTTTATTGCACTTAAGTATCTATTTGTTACACATAATCCTCTTATAACATTCATAATTATTTATATCATACCGAAGCCGCCGGACAGATGGGCTTTGGCTTTGTTTCCCCCCAAATTATATCAGGGAAATAGGTATATTGTTACATCTGCGGGAAATAATAGTTCCATACATATTTATTGCAAGGGGGAATAACCAATGGAAAACCATGCTAATGTATACCTGATGCGCAGCCGTAGCGGCTGGAGAGATGATGAGGAGGCAACTTTATTCACCGAGGTTGAGCGCGCAAGGTCTGAGGGCAAGCCTTTGAAGGCGGTCTTTGACATTGTAGCGGAAAAAACGGGCCGGAAGCCAAACAGTATACGCAATTATTACTATGCGCGTATTAAGGATGACGATACGATGGGCCAGTGCGGCCACTGTACCGCCTTCGTACCTTTTACAAACGAAGAAATCCACGAGCTTGTCAAAACGGTTCTGTCGGCGCAGGCAAAGGGAATATCGGTCCGCGCATGTACGTTGGCTATGGGCAACGGCGATAACAAAGCTATGCTCAGATATCAAAACAAGTACCGCTCTGTAATAAAGACCAACAAACGCCTTGTAGAGGATATTATGGATCAGATGAGCCGTGAGGGGCTTCCGGTGTTCGACCCGTATTCTGCCATTGGGCGCAAAAAGGCAGGTAGGCCGCGCAAGTCCAGCGATTCGCTCGTGGATGTTGTTTCAAGCGTTGTAAACGAGCTATCGGCTATTGACGGGCTAGATGTAAATGCATTTTTTGAGAGCCTTGGTATATTGGCGCTCAACGCACAAAGGGGCCTTGAAGCAACCAGAAGGTTGCAGGCCATGGACAATAGCGACGGGCTCCGTTTAACGCAGCTGGCCGAACAGAATGCGCAGCTCAAGGATCAGATTGCAAAGCAGTCGGCGGAATTGTCCAAACAAAAAGAGCGCTTCGCTAAGCTCATGAGTATGTTTAAGCAGCTTCTGCAGGTGAACAGCGAATTCCTTGGATTGAACAGTATGGTAAAGATGTCTTCACTGAGCAGCTATATACGTGAATTATCCCGCTATGTTGAGGATTATGAGCAGGCAATGAAGCTTAGCCTTAAAGGCGAGGGACTCTAGGATTATGGTTTTATTCGTCTTCCCCTTAATGAAGGTACAAAATTCTTTAAGGGGAAGCATGCATTCAAAGTAAAACGCAAAGCCCGCCACCCGTGCCGCCTTGGCAATTCAATGCAATATATCTATCGCTCTGCAAAACTAGTGAGGCTTCTACAAATATCAGCCGATTTTCGGGCTATTCGACGCGGCTTTTAACTGGGCAATATATCTGGAAACGTTTTCATCATAGTTTGGATAAGGATAGTTAAGCCGGCGGGCAACATAGCGCGCAGCCTCTCTAAACAGTTCATGTGCGGCAGAAAGGGCCTGCCAGCAGCATTCTATGCTGTCCAAACGATAAGTTTTCATAAGAAGGTTCCACTGACCCGCCGACAGATGCTTGTTTATATATTTGAAGTGTTTGCCTACGCTAAAACCGAACCCTTCGTCCACGCCTATGCTCCATGAAAGCATTGTAAGCAGCTGTACTCTTACTATATTCTCCATATGGTATGATGCATACAAAAGTTCACGTCTGCACAGTCCCTTGGACACATATGTCGATGCAAACCAGAATTCATTGCAGCAATCATCAAAAAATGCTGACGAGGGGCATCTTATCCAATACTCCCTATCTGAAGGAGAGGTCAATCCCAATGCTCCATCCTTATCCAGAAGTATCTCCAGCAGGCCGTCTCCGCCGATATATAATTCCATCTCTTCAAACGGAATAAGCGTAAGATCTAGCTTAATACCATCTGTAAATATAATGAGATATGAAAACCAGTCGCCAAGTTCCGGAGGGAATAACGCCATAGCTTCCGGCTTTTGCATTATAAGCCTTTCACCAAAGGTATTAAGCCAATCGTCGCTTTCTTTAAAAGATTCTATATCAGTGACTAAAAAAGAGATGTCATAATCCTGATATTCGTCCCTAGGCACATTCTTATTTGTACGCGAGCCTTCCATTCCTACCACTCTGATTCTATTATCACTGCGGGCAAATTCAAGCACCATGTTCATTACTTCACTTTCTGATCTCATACTGATACTCCATACGCTTTTTATAAACATTATATATCTATTTGTATACCCTTGCAAACGCAATAAACGCGACCCGCTTCAGAGAGACGGGCCGTATTTGGGTATAGTGGGTATAGGCAGTGTGCTATCTCAACTTATTAGCTTATTACTCCGTGCTGGGGTGGTTTTGTATACGTAATATAGCCGCAGTGTTTGCATACCCAGTTAATCACGGGCAGCTCATAATCGCCGCCCGGTATGCTGGTACGGTATTGAAACTCATGCGCTCCACTGCGGTATGTTCCATTGATAATATTATAGATCATGTCGCCGCAGCCGCAGCAGATATAACAGGCTACCTGAACAGTAGCGCAGTTTGACTCATCCGAAGAAAGCACTCTCGTTTCGATGTGATCAAAAACGTATGCGTGCTGATGTTTGTCGTCATGGTCGTGATCATGGTTCAAAGCCAATGCGCCTGCCGAAGCCATGAAAACCATGGATAGGGCTAAAATAGCCGCAATAACGCCTGCAATCCTAAACCTTTTCATTTGTTACCTCCTGTTGTATTTGAGATAAAGCAAGTATTGCATCCTGAAGGGTTTTCCTGACAAAATCATTCAACATACCTATACCCTATAATTATATATCTATTTT
>DBFNRV010000085.1:0-12831 GCA_048421225.1 Christensenellales bacterium
ATTTAATAAAAATATAAATAAGCCAATGCGGGAGTTGCTGGACGCCCGTTATGAAAAGTACCGTAAAATCGGGAGGATTAACTGATGATTGTCATTGCTACCGACAGCACCGCATGTTTGACAAAACAGGAGGCCAGACAGTTGGGCGTGATTTATGTTCCAATGACCTATACGGTTGCGGGCAAAACATATACGGAACATTTTGTTGAGGATAATGGAAACTATGAGTCTCTTATAGCCGGCACGCAGGAGCTGCATACCTCGCAGCCCGCTATAGGATGCTATGAAAGAACCTTTTCTACGCTTCGCCGTTCTGGTTTCGAGGTGCTTTGCCTGACCATTTCATCAAGACTCAGCGGAACATACAGCAACGCATCGCTGTGCGCTAGAAATATGGGGGAGGATAGCTCTATTCAGGTGGTTGACACACGGACGACCGCAATAGGGATAGCCTTCTTAGTCCGTGAGGCTAGACGCTTGATTCAAAGCGGCTATAGCCTAAGTGAAACTGCGGACGCAATTACCAAAATGCGCGGACAGGTCAAAACGCTTTTCTCTGTAAGCGATATGACGCCGCTTAGGCGGAGCGGCCGTTTGGGTCCTATTCGTCAATCCGTAGGTACTATACTTAATATAAGGCCGCTTCTCACGTGTAAGGATGGGGCGGTCATCGCCTGCGGAGCCGCACGAGGCAGGAGCGATCAGCTAAAGAGCCTATTAAAGGCGGTTCCAGAAACCGCTGATGAGATAGCGGTACAGTATATAAGCGAGGAGGAGGCCGCAAAGCAGCTTGTTGAACAGATTGAGAAGAAGTGCGGGGTTAGCGTCACGCTCAGAAAACTTGGCCCAGTATTGGGAATACATCTTGGCCTTGATATACTTGGAGCGATGTGGTTTGACCCGTCGAGCAAGGCTTGACTAGGGATACGCCGCTAACTGGCATTGACCTATGTTGTTGTGTGACTTTTGCAGTCTTAAATTAATTAATGAAAATGATAGATAAGGGCTGTTTTGTTACTTACAGGATGTACCGCAAAGAGCGGTATGTCCTTTTTACAGCTCACACGCGTATTTATTCCTAAGCTTAAAGAAGAGTCACCCTCGTGTATGATTACATCTTGAAAGAACGATTGAGGAATTTAAAAGGGTTTGCTTACAAAAATGGACTCAATTTAGGTCAATCAACGCTTCAAATCAGGAGCGTATTCTTAAACCGGTTCAGGGGCTTAAAGACAAATATATCGGCAGGATAACATAACAAAGACCCTGGTTATGAGTAGAACCTAATAAGATAGAGCACTCAGCCTAACAAGTTAACAAAACATTTAATGGCGGGGCAGCCTAAATCGCTGTACCGCCATTGAAATTAGTATTTTAGATACCTGTTTTAGTTATATCGGAGCAGTCGGAAGCTAGTTTTTGGAGTCGCGTCCGTCGTCTTTGGAAACCGCGGCAATTTGCTCATTCGTTTCAATTTTTGAAACCATCGCCCACTCAACCCTATGATCTTCGAGCTTATCAACCTTGATATGCAGCCCAACAACATCCACCTCAGGCTTGCTTCCGTCCGGGGGTATCTGGTTAAGACAGCTGAACACGAGGCCGCCGAGCGTTTCATACTCATATTCTTCATCGGGCTTCCATTTTAATCCTAGAGCTTCAACGATCTCAGTCAGTTCAGCGCTGCCTGCTATCTTCCAAAGATTGTCTCCAAGCTTAGTAATCTCTTGCTCATCCTGAGGGTCGGATTCATCATAGATGTTGCCTACAATCTCCTCTATTAGATCCTCCATTGTAATCAACCCGCATGTTCCGCCATATTCGTCAACAACAATGGCCATATGAACCTTATTCTCTTGCATATCACGGAACAGCACGTCGGCTTTTACGCTGTCCGGAACAAAGTATGCGGGCGTCAAAGCTTCGATTATTGGCTTTGACAAGGATTCGGTCATATCCAAAAGGTATTCGCGCGCGCGAAGTATTCCCACTATATCATCGATGTCTTCGCCGCACACTGGAAAGCGCGACAGCCCGCTTTCCCTTATCGTATTTATTATTTCATCATGCGTAGAGTCCGTCCATAATACAACCATATCGGTGCGGTGTATCATTACGTCCTCCGCCGTTATATCGTTAAATTCGAATATATTGTTTATCAGCTCTTTTTCGTTCGTTTCTATTGCTCCGCTTTCATTGCCCATATCAACCATCAAACGTATTTCGGCTTCGGAAACCGCCTCATCCGCTTCATGTGGGTTGATTCGGAAAAGCCTGAGGATACCGTTTGTACAGATGGACAGCAGCCAGATTATGGGTTTCATTATCTTCGATAGCGTGGTTATTATACGACACGAAAGACGGGCCACCTTTTCTGGCTTTCTCATTGCTATGCGCTTTGGCACGAGCTCCCCGAGGACTAGCATAAGGAACGAAAGTATAAGCGTAATTAAGATTACCGCTATAGTATTGAGCGATGCTTCTGATACGCCTGTAATTCCTACAGTGTTAACCAGCCATCTGACTATAAGGTCCGAAAAATTGTCCGCGGCAAAGGCGGACCCCAAAAAACCTGCCAGGGTTATGCCTATCTGTATGGTGGAAAGAAACCCTGTTGGTTCTTCTACCATTCTAAGCATTTTTTGCGCAAGTTTATCACCATCGGCCACCTGCCGGCGTAGCTTGCCCTCGTTCAACGAAATAACAGCGATCTCGGCCGATGCAAAGAAAGCGTTTAAGAGTATTAAAACAAGCTGTAGAATTAATTGCCCTATTACTGGGTTGTCGTCCACAAATTATCGCCCCCAATTCAAAAAATAAAAAAATTTATTACACAAATAAGAACACAGCCGTTATGCTTATAATACGCATAGGCTCTGCTCTTATGTATGCATATAGTGTCAAGACTACTTCGGTAACAGTCGCTACTGTCGTCTTCCATTTTTAACCCGTCTTACCTCACTGATATAATAATGCGTCAATAAATAGTATATCGCACAATAATTAAACTGTCAACGATTATATATGCCAAAGTGATATATACTACGTTTTGATTTCATGCGGGCTGCTTCCCTGAAGCAACCCGCATGAAATTTTGGTTTACAATGTAGACCACACATGATATAATTGGTTTATAATGTAGACCAGTAGTAAAGGTATTATAATATGCGTAAACCAAATATCAATCTTACAAATGCAGAATGGAACTTAATGGAGTGCCTGTGGGAGGCAGCGCCGAGAACCGGCAGGGAAGCGATAGATTATCTTGCAAGGGCTGTAGGATGGAAGAAGAGCACAACCTTGACTATGCTACGCCGCATGACTGAGAAAGGCGTAATAACATGTGATAGCAGCAACGGTATAAGGTTATACTACCCGGCAATCAAACGTGAAGAGGCAATGGCAAAGGAGACGGACAATTTCTTAAGTAAAGTATATAAGGGCAGCATAAGCCTGATGATAAGCACGATAACAAGGAAACAGACGCTTTCCAAAAAGGAAATAGCTGAACTGTATGCAATTCTGGAGGAGGCTGAAGATAAAAAATGAAGGAGTTGATCATAACTTCGTCAACACTTATTATCTTTATCACTATCATGCGCTTTGTTCTAAAAGGAAGGATAAGCCTTAGGTTGCAGTATGCGCTGTGGGCGCTGGTATTAATACGGCTTGCATTGCCGTTCCCCATATCTGAAAGCAACATGAGCGTTATGAATGCGGTCGTACCGTTGATGGATCAAACAATTCAGTCCTACACAGATGAACCCCGTAATTACGCTCCTGGGGTAAACGCGATAGAAACATTTGGACCGAATACGGGCGACGACCCAAATATTAATAGTGTTAACGCAGGAAACGCCCCAACAATATCAATGAGCCCCACTGGCATGACGTTATTAAAGATAATCTGGCTTAGCGGGACTATCATTATGGCATTGGCATTTGTAATTTCAAACATCGGGTTTTACATGAAGCTTAGGATGGTTAGAAGACCCGTTAAGATTGATGGATTTAGGCATAACGTCTACGTTGCCAACATGATTGAAACTCCATGCATGTTTGGGCTGATAAAGCCATCAATATACCTTACGCCGGATGTTTATGAAGATAGCGTCAAACTTCGGCATGTACTCACACATGAAGAAACTCATATCCTGCATGGAGACAGTTGGTGGTCGCTTATTAGGGGAATATGTTTAGCGGTTTATTGGTATAACCCTCTAGTATGGCTTGCCGCGCTATTGAGCCGGAGTGATGCGGAGCTTGCCTGTGACGAGGGCGCAATAATGCGGCTTGGAGAAGAAAATCGGCTAGCGTATGGAAGAACGCTTGTTGAATTGACCGTACAAAAAAGTTCGGCTAAGAACCTGTTGTGCTGCGCGACAACCATAGCGTACGGCAAGAAAAGAATAAAGGAGAGGATCATGTTAATAGCACAAAAACCTAATATGATGGCCGTTACTCTGCTCGCAACGCTTATAGTTATAGCGGCGGTGATCGGATGTACTTTTACCGGAATGATAACGGATAAAACCGATTATGAGCAAATGGCGGTGGAACGCTTTCAATCGGCTGAAGAGGCATACTCGTGGTTTACCGATTACAGCGAGATCGAAACTGACGACCATGATATCATTGAAAGCGAATATGGTTCCTATGCCAGAGTAGCTCGGGAGGGGATCGACAGCTTATACTCCCTTAGGGAATATCTGTCTCAATATTTTGATGAAGACATATGCGGGGAACTGATTAATACAAATGATACCGTTAAACCGTTGTTCAAAGAATTTGACGGGGTGCTATACAGGCTTGTTGAGGATAATGCGATGTTAAAGTATTCGGCGGGGAAAAGGGACTTCTCCGTAGAGTATGAAAAGGAAGAAAAGAGCCTGAGGCTGCTTCTCAACTATGAAGCGTTAATAATAGATGAAGAAGCTCCTGAATATGTGTCGCCCGTCTACACAATGGTGCAGGGTAAGGATGATATCTGGCGCTTTACAGGTAGGTTCCCTCTGCCAATAGAGTATGCATATAATATGTTTAATTCAAGAACGAAGCAAAATTATCAGGCAGTTGAGTCCCTTGACAATATTGATGTGCCACATGAGGTTTTCAAAGCTGCGAAAGAACTGGTGGAAAGACATTATGAGATGGACCGTGCGGATTTCCCTCAATATAAATATGTAAATTGGCGTATTGATTCCCTCTCATGGGACCATACATATGAGACAAACGATATGCTTGCGGATATTTATCATATTCGATACAGGTTTTTATCCATGGGGGAAAAGGCTGTATTAAGTGAAAATGGATTGGGTAGCGAGCCTGGAAGTAACTGGGTGTGGCCTTTATACTTTAATGAGTCATATCTCATATTTGATCGAGTTCAAAACAAATATTTTTTAACAGTCCTAGAATCGGATCCACAGCTAGGCAGTTTTTATCCCCTAGATGACGAACTAAGGGCAAGGCTGGATAACATATATGTAGACCCGCTGGCTTATGGATTGGCAACGGAATATCCATTTAATGAGGAAACAGCTGATTTATGGGGGTATATAACAGGTCTAACAGAAAACGCGGTATTTGTTGATGAAGTAACTATGCGTTTTGATGAACGCATAGAATCCTCAGGATATGAAATAATAGATGACAGCGATATTGTTATAGAATTCAAATTAGCACAGGACTGTGAGTTTTGGATTCTTGACGATTATGTTTATCCAATGCTCAGACTTGATTTTGATCGTTTCTTAAGTTTCTGTGAGTCTGAGGCTGATAATTCATGGTTCAACTTGTGGTTTTTCCATATAAACGATGAGGGGGAAATAGTTCAAATAGCCATGAAGTATCAGGTTTAAATTATGTTATCTATCAATGAAAAGGGCACCTCTGGCGCCTTTTTAAATAGGGGATGAATTAAAACCATCTGCAAAAGAATCGGCCGATAGATTTTCAGCAGCGTCATAGAACACAGATTTTGATGCGTAGCATATGATGTCGAGAGGAGGAATTTGCTATGCACCTTTTATCGGCTTTGCTTTTGGGCATATCTACTAATCTTGACAATCTGCTTATTGGGATATCCTTTGGATTTTTAAAAAAGCGGATAACTATAAAGGCTAACCTTGTGATTGGGTTGTTTTCTGCGGCCGCCACATGCTTTTTTTGCTACTTTTCCTCAATATTTTCGAGGTTTGGAAGGATTCCCAACATAATAGGGGGCATAATTATAATCCTGATGGGAGCGTTTTCGCTTATGCTGTCAAAGGAGTACGATGGAAAACAATACAGGGATATTACCTTTTCATGGAAGGATACTATAGTCTTGGGTAGCGGCCTTGCCATAAACTGTATTCCTGTAGCAATAGGAGCGGGCCTTACAGGGTTAACGCCGTTAAGCGCCTCGCTGACAGTTGGAGCGCTTAGTGTTCTTTCCATAGCCGTTGGCAACCATATCGGCTTCACAGCTTCAGCCTCCAAACTGTTGCGCCCCAGAATGTTTTGCGTAATTGGCGGGATAATTATGATAGCGCTTGGTATATTGGAACTGTTTATATAATTATTGAAGTTTATTGCCATATTCGCGCTTAGTTCGGCTGAAAAGACCCGCCTTTTGAATATATGCGACGAAGGAGATTAGCATAGATATTATGTAAATGATGAGAGTAGCCCTTAATGGCACAGCTGTTTAATATATTATAACGACGCTTATGGTAGCGGTTGAAATATGTCGGAAAGAATGTTAATCTAATCGTGATAAAACGACCCGACGTGCAGAGTAGGTATGGTGCGTTAAGTGCTGGGGGATGGGAAGTTGCCCCTTGACGAAAAGGGTGAAAAGCCCTTGCGGTACCATATCGCGTCCGCTGTATAGTTCTTAAACGTATGCGTTTACGTTAGATGGGCTTTCGCAGACTACCGTCGCCGGTTTGGCGGCGGACTTTTTTTGTCGGGGAAGAATGCGGAGGTTAATTATGAAAAGTACGAAGATCAAAAAGCTGGTCATACTTGGACTTATGCTAGCCATAGAGATAGTTTTGTCCAGGTTCCTGTCCATCCAAACTGCTACTTTGAAATTGGCGTTCAATTTCATACCTGTAGCGTTGGTAGCTCTGATGTATGGCCCTATATACGCGGGCTGTGTTGCGGGTCTTGGGGATTTTATTGGCGCAATGCTGTTTCCAATCGGACCGTATTTTCCAGGCTATACGCTGTCAGCCTTCCTCAGCGGTATAATTTACGGATTGTTTTTATATGGGAGGAAAGCTACGGTGTTAAGGTCGTTTCTGGCCGCCCTATGTTCGCTTACCATCTGTTCTTTGGGCCTTAATTCGCTTTGGATATATCTCACCACCAGCGGAGTTACGCTTATAGGGCTAATGCCCCAGCGGCTTGCCCAATATGCCGTAATGCTGGCACTACAAACGATAGTTGTAACAGTTTTAGCAAAGCAAAGAATCGTTCCTCTGGCAATGGAATCAAAGCTTAAAAGGCAGCAGTCCTGACATGACATGCAAGGGCAGGTTTCTTCTTAATTATAATCATGATGAAGCCTGCCTTAAGCGCAGTTGCGCACAAATTTACAAATCACATTAGCCGCTACACCGTGTTTTTATCAGGTGTTTATATACAAAAAGCAAGGGCAGTATAGAAAAGATACTGCCTTAATCTTGCCGGCAAAAGGAGGGGATAACTTAGCATGCGCTTATACATAAACGCTATATCTTCCGCTATGTCCCCCTGTAGCTGGTCCCGTACCCTATTACTCTTTTGTACTGTCGTATTGCGTAAAATGGCATTCACGTAATAACCGAAGCATTAAAAGAGCCAGCTCCATTATTTATTCTTGAGATTCGTGTACAGGCGAGCGGCGCTTAGGCCGGTGCTATGACAATCATATGAATGTTAAAGAGCATATATACACGTTTATGTGTAGTAAAAATACCAAGGCACGGTGTAGGGCTTTAGCGTCCTACCCTGTGCCTGGGTGAACCGATAATGCAGCTTAAAGCGCGCCTGTTATCCGGTATATAGTGCCGGTTAGCCGGCAACTATGATGCTTACCGTATCTTGTATGTTGCAAACACCCCCTCTGAATTATTGTCAGTGAAGTATAGGGATTCGCCAATGCCCGCTACCACTGTAGTGCTGTATAGATCGCATAGTCTTATAAAGCTGCCGTCACCGATTGAATATTCCCACAACGTATAAGGGTATGGATCCGACAGCGGTTGAGCAGAGTTTTCATCCTGGTTCATCGCCTCCGTTGAGCCGCCTGAAAGCCTGTTTTCTATGATATAAAGCTTGTTAGAATCACCTGACCAGCAAAACATGTTTACCGGGAACTCTGTATCAACCTTAAGGTCTTCACCCGTTCTCAAATTAATGATTTTAAAGCCGGTCATCGAATCGCTTTCGGTGGCAAAGTCGCTTGATGTGCTAAAGGCCATAAATTCTCCGTCTTTTGAAAGCGCAAATTCGCTTCCCTCCCGAAATTTTGTACTTGCTCCCCCCTTGGGCATAACGCTGTATATCCATGTACCGTCGTTCATATCAGAATAAGAAAAATAAATTCTTCCATCATGGAAACCAAGGCTGCCTTCATCAATGTTATCGTTATAAACCGTAAGATGGCGCTTTGCGCAAAAGGGTACGCTAAAGTCATATTCATGAAGCGCTATACCGTCGTTTAAACATATCGCGTAAATTTTTGTACCCAGTTGATCCCATGTAAACGAGCTTACCATGCTTCCGAAACCTTCGGACGTCAAGTCCGCGGCAAGCTCCCAGGTATTTGTATTAAATGCGTAAAGGTTTGCACCTTCCTCAGTTCGCTCCAAAACGGCAAGAAGATGGCCGCTTGGAGAAAAGGCGGCGCGTTCTATTGTATAGAATTCAAAGTCTAGCACGCGCCTTTTTTCGCCGGACGAGTCCAAAAGCCATAGTTCCTCATAAGAATGGATTTCCTTACCCTCGTCAAATGACTTTCTTTGGGAGTACAGCACATCGCCGTTTCGAACATCCGTGCACAAATATACGCCGTCGGGTATAAATACTTCGCAGGTTGAGGGGACGCCGTCCAATCGAATGACTTCCTTTTCATATACGGCAGTATACTCTATATCATGATCGTATGAGGGAAACTCCCCAGCTAAAAGAGGTAATACCTTCCATTTTTCAGGTGATAGCGACGGATTTGTCATCAATATATTGTTCTTGAATTGTTCGGCTTCAGACTCAAAATCAAATCCATCCGATATAAGCAGGATATTGCTGCGCTCCTGTGAGAGAATTGGCGTCATACCGTTTAATGTGATGGCGTCTTCAAGATAGTCGCGATACGCGTCGGCAACGCAGTAATACTTCTGGCCGTCTTCGGCGCCGATTATTTCAACGTAATTGTTCTTTTCGGGTGCGCTGGTCTCCTGGCCTTCGGGTTGGTTCTCCACGGCTTTCAAACTGATCTCAATATTGTTGTCATATGATTCGACAGAGAATTCCGATTCGCCCGAAAGCTGAATATAAAGGGCGTACCCCTTTTCCATTGGCACCCTGAATAGGCCAAACACGCCTTCAGTCTCGTAAAAGGGCGTATTAAATTCATAATCCCAATGCTCCACCTTGGGAAGCTCAATAATTATACGCTGAGGATTGTCTAGGCTGACAACCGTATATGAAGGCACTCCGCTCGCTTTTTCCTCAACCATATCTCCGGAAACCCTGCTTCCCTCATTAAAACTGAGAGCTATTTGGGAGGTTGAGTCATCGCCGCTTATATTTACAGAGGCCAGGTTAGCGTTTTCAATATCATCCGAGCCGCCTTTAAATGGCGTTGACATATCATTTATCAAAGGATTGTCCTCCTGATCGCCCATATTGCTTTCATGGTCGCCGTCTGGCGAGCATGCCGATATAAACGCCAATATAAATATCAATATAAGTGCGTTAAATAAGCGCTTGCGCATATATAGTATTCCTTTCAAAACATCTGTTATTATCATTATATCATAAGTGGGCCACTCTAATCATATTTGATGTAATCATGCCCTAAGGGGGCTGAAATAGGGACTGCCGGTCCAAAACGGCAAATGTTTAAGCATAGCATTGTTGCAAGGCTTTGCCATAGGAGCCGCTGTGGTATGTTCTGCACACGCCTATTTGCACGTTTAAGGCTTAAGGCCGCAAAGAGCGCTATTCTTCGGCAGATGTGAGAGTAGGAGGGGGCATGACCAGAGTGGTATTACGACTAGCGATGACAAGCAAACGCTCTAAATAGCCGCTTGCGGCGGTGCTTTTCTATCTAACGCACCTTGGGGGGTTTCCTTTTTAATATAATTGTTGTACAATATTCTAGTATTCTTTATATAAGAGGTAGACTATGCCAAATAGTTCAAATAGTTTCAGGACTGTGTTAATTCGTATTATGGCTTTAATTTTTGTGCTAATCTTTATGATACCGTGGCTAATGGCCTGTGATTTAATAGCGCAGATTGATGCATATCCGGATAAAACTGGAGCGGAAGGCTTTGACGTTCCAACTAACGAGTTGAAACATACGCCTGTGAATGACGGAGATGGCACGCTTTCAACATGGTTTATTGACGTAGGCCAAGGGGATTGCATATTTTTGGAATCACCGTCAGGTAAAACCATGCTGATTGACAGCGGAGAGGGCAAATATTATGATGATATAAATGAATTTTTGACTGGCCGGGGCGTAGCGACTTTAGATGTGGTGATTGCCACCCATCCGCACAGCGATCACATTGGCGGCATGCAAAATATAATTCAAGATTACTCTATAGGCGCATTTTATATGACCGACGCCGTACACACTACAGCGACGTTTGAAAGAATGTTGGATGCGCTGGAGGATAACGACATCGCAGTATATCAGGCGGCCGCGGGAGCGGAGCCGTTTATTGAATGGGACTCGGATGTAGAGGTCAGAATACTATCACCCTTTGAGGATGCTGATTACAAAGACCTGAATGATGAAAGCATAATGATAAGTTTAAAATACGGGGATACTTCCATATTATTTACAGGTGATGCTGAAAACGGCGCTGAAAACATCGCCATGTCAAGATTGCCAGCTTCACTCTTTAAAGCGGATGTATTGAAGCTGGGGCACCATGGCTCATCAACGTCCTCCGGAGAGGCGTTTTTAAATGCCGTATCCCCCAAAATAGCGGTAGGAATGATGGGAAAGGAAAATAAATACGGTCATCCCCATCAAGAAACCTTAGAGCTGCTTGAACGCTTAGGTATCAAGCTCTATAGAACCGATCTTGATGGCACAATACGTTTACAGCTTGATGGGAAGGATATAAATGTATCAACCGGCAACGGGTGATCGTCAAACGCCATTGTTGTACTATACCTAAGTAATACCTAGTACGGGCGTATCGGTATTCATTAATAGACGTTTTTATATGGCGTACTAAGCTTAAAATAAAAATTTGCTGATGGAGAAGAAGTATGGTTGGCAGCCTGGATGTCCTGTTTTCAAACGCGGATATCATTACAATGGATGATAAACATCCTACAATTCTTGACGGCTACGTAGGCGTTAGCAATGGGAAAATTGCATATATCGGAAGCGACAGGCCGGCCGTTTCAGTAAAAAGAATTATAGACTGTAAAGAGCGGATATTGATGCCTGGGTTGATAAATACCCACGCGCACACCGCTATGTGCGTGATGAGGGGTTACGCTGACGATTATAAGCTTGACGAATGGCTGTATAATAAAGTATTGCCGGTTGAGGCAAGGCTGGACGAAAGATCTGTTCTGGCCGGATTCAGGCTGGGGGCGGCCGAGATGCTGAGAAATGGAACGACATCCATAAGCGACATGTATTTTTTTCAGCCCGCTGTAGCGAAGCTGGCATTGGAGCTGGGAATCAGGGTATCATTAAGCAATGCGGTAGTTGCGATAGACCCGAACGGCTTTGACTACAATAGGGATCGAAGCATCGTTGAAACCATTGAACTTATGAGGTGCTGGCATGGCTCCGGAGACGGCAGAATACGCGCGGACGTTTCAATTCATGCCGAGTATACCTCATTTCCGGATATATGGAGATTCATGCATGCAATCGCTGAAGAATATGGATTGATAACCCATCTGCACCTGTCTGAAACGTTATCCGAACATGAAAAGTGTAAAAAGCGCTATGGAAAAACGCCGGCTCGGGTTTTTTCGGATGAGGGCGTGTTTGACACGCCGGTGTTGGCGGCCCATTGCGTATATATTGAGCCGGACGACATGGATTTAATGGCGCAAAAGGGCGTTTCAGTGTCCCACTGCCCTGTATCGAACTTAAAGCTTGCCAGCGGGATAGCGGATATAAGATCCATGATCTTAAGGGGCGTCAATGTTTCGCTTGGTACAGACGGATGCTGCTCCAATAACTCACACGACCTGTTTGAAGAAATAAAGCTGGCCGCGTTGCTTGCAAAGGGCTTTTCAAAAGATCCGTCCGCCATTACAGCTTACCAGGCGCTAAAGCTCGCAACGGTAAATGCGGCTGCAGCGCAGGGCAGGGCTGAGCAAATAGGAGCAATAGCAGAGGGCTACGATGCGGATATAATTTTATTGGATACAAGGCATTTGAATCTTACGCCGATATACGATCCCATTTCGGCTGTTGTTTATAGCGGCAGGGGAGCTGATGTTTGCCTTACAATGGTGCAGGGCAGGATTTTATATGAGAATGGAGCGTTTAGCAGCGTTGATATAGAATTTGCCCGAAACGAGGTGCTTAATTATGCGATGAAGGTAATAAACAGGTAATCGTACTCGAAAATCGTATAAAAATATTGG
>DBFNRV010000086.1:0-3731 GCA_048421225.1 Christensenellales bacterium
GGCCGCGCGATTGGAATATGCACGCACAAGGCCCCCAGCACCCAGCAGTATGCCTCCGAAATAGCGGGTTACCACTATAAGGGTATTGGTAAGCCCCTTTTTTTTGATCACGTCGAGTATGGGCATACCCGCCGTGCCGCCCGGCTCGCCGTCGTCGGAAAACCTGGCGGCCATTCCCGTTTCGCCCAGCACGTAGGCATAGCAGTTGTGGCTGGCGTCCCAGTATTCCTTTCTAAGCCTTGCTAAAATGCCGGCGGCTTCGTCCTCATCCAAAACGGGAAAGCAATGCCCGATAAAACGCGATTTGTTTATTACTATCTCTATTCTCGATTCCGATTTCACGGTTTTGTACGTAAGCATTGCAATCCTCCGCGCTGGCGGCGGGCGGATTGCCTCCCGCCGCCAGCGCCCATAATAATCTATGCCTTCAATATCCTTACAAATCCTTTTTTGCCCTTTTTGAGTATCACGCCCTCTTCAAGCTTCGCCGGATCGATGGCGCCCGACATGTCGTCCACCTTCGCGTCGTCGGCAAACACGGCCCCGCTTTCTATCATGCGCCGCGCATCGGATTTGCTCTTGCACAGTCCGCCCTTTACCAGAAGATCGACCACCCTTAGTCCGGTTTCGCTGATATCGTCCGCGCTCAGGTGGATTGTGGGCATGTTGGATATATCCCCCCGTCCCGCAAACAGCGCCTCGGCGGCCTGCTGGGCCTTCACCGCTTCTTCAGTCCCATGGACCTGCTCCGTAAGGGTAAACGCCAGCACGCGCTTCGCTTCGTTCAAAGCCGCGCCCGACTCCCCGCATAGCCCCCGCACCTCGTCCATCGGGAGGAAGGTGAGCATGGCAAGGCAGCGCTCTACGTCCGCGTCGTCCACGTTCCGCCAGTACTGGTAGAAGTCGTATACGGAAAACTTCTCCTTGTCCAGCCATACGGCGCCCCTCTCGGTTTTGCCCATCTTCTTTCCTTCCGACGTGGTGAGAAGCGCGTTCGTAGCGCAAAACGCCGGCCTGCGTTCCTTCTTCCGTATCAGGTCTACTCCGCCAAGCATGTTGCTCCACTGGTCGTCTCCTCCCATCTCAAGCACGCAGCCGTAGCGCCTGTTAAGCACCAGGAAATCATAGCTTTGCATCAGCATGTAGCTCATCTCAAAGAATGTAAGCCCTATCTCCATGCGCTGTTTATAGCACTCGGCGGCAAGCATCCTGTTTACCGTGAAATGCACTCCCACCTCGCGCATAAACTCAATGAAATTCAAATCCCTGATCCAGTCGCCGTTGTTGACCATGAGCGCGTTACCCTCTGAAAAGTCGATAAGTCTCGACATCTGCGCCTTAAAGCGGGCCGCGTTATGGTCTATGTCATCGTGCGTAAGCATTTTGCGCATGTCCGTCTTGCCCGACGGGTCGCCCACCATTGCGGTTCCTCCGCCCAACAGCACTATGGGCCTGTGGCCGGCGCGCTGCATGTGCGCCATGGTCATCAATGCCACGTAATGGCCGATGTGAAGACTGTCCGCCGTTGGGTCAAAGCCAACGTAGAACGTAACCTTTTCCCTATCGAGCAGTTCCTTTATCTCCTCGGGATGCGAAGCCTGTTTGAGCAGGCCGCGCTCCTCCAATATTTCGTATACATTTGTGTGTTCCATTTACTTCACCTCTTCTGATTTTATGCGGGGCGCAGCTTCTATGCACCTTTTAGGGCTTAGGGCAGCTCCACCGGCCTCGGGCCGGCCTTACAGAGGTGGTGGGTATTATTTAGCGTCCACTGCCTCCCTGAACAGTCCGCCCAGGAGTTTTATGCCCTGATGTATGCGCTGCGGCCCCTCGGCCGAAAAATTGAGCCTAAACGTATTCCTTCCCATTTCGGGCAAAACGTAGAAATGCTCGCCCGGAATGAACGCAACCTTCAATTCCTGCGTCGCCCGCTTGAACAGCGGCAGCATTTCAAGCCCCTCGGGCAGCTCACCCCAGATGAACAGACCGCCCTCGGGGCGGGTATAGGCGCACTCCTCCGGGAAAAACTCGTCCATTGCGGTTAGCATGGCCTCCATACGCACGGCGTAATCGGGTATTATCCCGCTAAGGTGCGGCGGCATATAGCCCCGCTCAAGAAACTCGGCTACTATGGCCTGCGTAAGGTTGGAAGTATGGGTATCGGCGCTCTGCTTTGCTATGGTCATCTTTCTGATTATGTCTTGCCGTCCAAACGCGCAGCCAACCCTGATGCCCGGGGAAAGCGTTTTTGAAAAGCTGTTTAAAAGCACGACCTGTTCGGCGCTGTCAAAGGATTTTATCGTTCTAATCGGCTCGCCGTGATACCTCAGCTCCCTGTACGGGTCGTCCTCTATAACAATCACGTCATATTTTTTCGCAAGCTCGGCCACGGCCCTGCGCCTGTCCTCCGGAAGCGTTTTGCCGGTGGGGTTTTGGAACGTGGGAATACAGTAGAACAGCTTGGGCCTGTGAAGCTTCATCAGCTCCTCCAGGCGCTCGATTATAACGCCGTGATCGTCCATCTCAACCGGAACGAGGTTAGCCTGATAGAGGTTAAACGTCTGTAAAGCGCCCAAAAAGCTGGGCGATTCGACAAGCACGGTATCGCCTGGATCTACAAATATCCTGGCCAGGAGATCTATCCCCTGCATGGAGCCGGACGTTACCAGCACGTTTTGCCGCGCGCCGCTAAGCCCCAGCGGGGAAAGCACATGGCTGATATACGCGTCTATGAGCGGGGCGTAGCCCTCGGTGGGTCCGTATTGGAGCAGGGAGGTCCCCTTCTCCTGAAGAAGACTATCCGTCAGCTTACGCACCGTTTCCACGGGGAAGGATTCCTTAGCGGGATTACCGCCGCCAAAGGAGATTATTTCCGGATCGCCAAGCAGTTTGAACAGCTCCCTGATCGCGCTGCCGGTTACTTTATCGGTTCTGTGGGCAAATGCTGTCATGATATATCCTCCCTGTATCGATGATTCTTTAACTTAGTCTACTCTTTTGCGCATTTTACGGCAAGTATATAATGGTTTCATCTAAATTATATAGATTGATAATTCGTTCTCAGACTCCTCAGGCGGCTCTTAGCGCAAGCCTGGCCTTTTCCGATAACTTTATTGGATACCGCACGGTGTTCAATCCCCCAGATATAACACCGAATGATGTAAGATTTCAGTATAAGCGTATTTTAGAGGAGGAATCCGTCATGCCATATATACGGGTAAGCGATACAAATCCAGCGGAGAAGACCTGCAAAAACTGCGCGCATTTCCGGCTGCATTACATCCGGAACTCAAGGGGGAAATACCGCGAGATGGCATACGGCCATTGCATGGAGCCGCGGCTGAAGATAAGATTTGCAGATAACAAAGCCTGCCAGCACTGGCAGGGGCGGGGGGAAGCCCAGTAAGCGCATATCAAAGGAACTTTAATTTCATCAATGGAACCGGATCAACAAATAGCGTCTAAGAGGGGGTACTAAAATGCTGAATACGAGTATAAACTATTCAAATCCAGCGGAGAAGACCTGCAAAAGCTGTGATAATTTTATATTACATTATATCAAAGGCTCTGAGGGGAGGTATTACAAGTCGGCGTATGGCCATTGTAAGAAGCTGCGTCAAAAAGTAAGATGTACAACCGACGAGGCCTGCCAGCACTGGCATAAAAAAGCTTAGATAAAAATAATAAAGCCGAACGTTGTTTTTCGGGATTCCAAAGGGGACTTTTTACAA
>DBFNRV010000087.1:0-8347 GCA_048421225.1 Christensenellales bacterium
CTACTCGCTCTCCGATTTCGATGCACAGCGAGCTTGTGCATCGAAGAGCCTCCAATAACCGTCCTATGCGTCCTTTACAGTATAGCTCACCTAATGCTTTCCTTCGTGCCTATACTGTCCAACATGTTTGACAAACCTACACACAATGCGTATAATGCGTATATTTATCTGCTGTCAGCGCACATCCGAAGTGCCAGCTATTAAATTAAACTCAGGGTCAACCGCAAGCTCATAATGTTTACCAAACAGGTCAAAGCCCATTCGCATGGAACGCAGCGAAATCCCCTTAGCCCTGTGTTCACGGTTAAACGCGCGGTCCCCATATTTATCATCGCCAAGCACCGGATGCCCGATATGCGCTAGATGCGCCCGTATCTGGTGCGTCCTTCCAGTCAGCAGCTCCACCTCCAACATCGACATACCATCCGAGTACTCAAGCAGCCGGTATGACGTTATCATTTTTTTGGCTCCCTGCCTGGGCGAATCATAAACGCTCACATAACCCGACGCCGGGTCCTTTACCAAATATGCTTCAATAACGGCGCTAGAAGCTTTAGGGCGGCCCTTTACTATGCAATGGTAAACTTTATGTACGCTTCGTTCACGCATTGAGGCGTCAAGGCCGCGTCGGGCTTTCGGATTGCGGGCGAACAGTACAAGCCCCGTTGTGGTTGCGTCCAGCCTATGAACCGCATATACTTCGCCAAAGGCTGCCCTAAGCCTTGCCTCCAGCGTATCGTCACCGCCATCGTCAATCGCCACGCTAAGTCCGGCCTGCTTATCCGCCGCAATTACGTTATCGTCAATATAAACCAGCCTTACGCCGGCGAGAAGAGCCGTTAAATCGTTTGAAAAGCCGTTCCAGATCCCCCCTGTTGGGAGTGAAATGAACCGCATTGGTACGCGCTGGGTAGGATGTTCAATTTCCAGCGAATATGCCCATAAAGCTATTTGTTGGCCCGCGGAGGCTCTGGGATTATACCTTTGATCGCCCCAGATTGGGATACCGCGTGACGCCAGCTGAACGCGTATCTGGTGATGCCTCCCAGACTCAAGCTCTATATTCAAAAGGGTCAGGCCGTTACGCGACGCTGCTGTTTCATAGCTCATCCGGGCCGGCTTGGCGCCTTCAACGCCTTCGGCGGATATCATGGTATTATTTGTATGCTCATCCCTATGCAGATAATCAAAGAGCACGGCTTCACGTTCAGGCGAACCCGTAACTAGCGCCGCATAGCACTTTTTTGCGCCTTTGCCTGAAAACTGGGATGAAAGGCGGGCCGCCGCCTTGGATGTTCTGGCAAACACCATAACGCCGCCGACAGGCCTATCTAGGCGGTGCACTAGTCCCAGGTAAACGTCGCCTGGTTTATCGTATTTTTGCTTTACATAGCCTTTAAGTTCGCTTAAAAGGTCGGGATCATTAGAACTGTCCTTCTGAACTGGTACGTTGGGAGGTTTTTCTACCACGAGAAGGTGATTATCCTCATAGATTATCTTCATCCTAGGCATACCATCTTCCGCATGAGCCGCATGGAAGCACCAGCGAATTTCGGGTTATCGGAAGGCCGAGTTCACCGGATCCAATTTCACCGTTTCGTTTGGCAAGCGCCAACCTCAGCACATTTTCAACCGCAGAGGAGGAAAGGCCCGTCGTATAAGAATTCAAGAGAAAGAAATGGGCGTCTTTATCAAGAATTTTAACGCATTCAGTTACGAGCGTATACAGGCAGTCCTCTATCTTCCACATCTCGCCGTTAGGCCCCCTCCCGTAACTGGGCGGATCCATGAGTATTCCGTGATACGTATTGCCGCGCCTCTGTTCGCGTTTAACAAACTTGAGTACGTCGTCCACTATAAAGCGTATAGGGCGGTCGGAAAGACCAGATTCCAAAACATTGGCCTTTGCCCATGCCACTATTCCCTTGGCAGCGTCTACATGAACGACTTCGGCGCCGGCTAAAGCCAATGCGCATGTCGCCCCGCCCGTATACGCAAAGAGGTTGAGCGCACGAAAGGGCTTTTTGGCATTGTGAACTATAGACCTCATCCAGTCCCAGTTTACCGCCTGCTCGGGAAAGATTCCCGTATGCTTAAAACCCGTGGGACGTACCAGAAACGTAAGGTCGCCGTAGCTTATCTTCCAGCCGTCTGGAATCTCACTCTTGTATTCCCAATGCCCCCCTCCAGCGCTTGACCTGATATAATGGGCGTCAGCGTATTCCGTGGTGATACTCATCGGCCAGATTGCCTGGGGTTCCGGCCTAAGCAGGGTTATATCCCCCCAGCGCTCAAGCTTTTCACCATTGCCCGAGTCGATTAGCTCATAATCCTGCCATCCATCTGAAAGAAACATTAAATCCTCCGGTAAGGTAATATTTTTTAAGCTTTATTACAGCTGTATCGCAATGGTTTCCGGATTACAGCCGGAAGGAATCAGACTCCCGGCATCCAGCTCAGAAGGAAGTTGGATTTATAAAACAGCGGCGCGAAGGTAGAGCCGTCGACCAGTTCGTTTACAAAATCAAGCGATCCCAATAGCGTAAGGGCGACGGGAACAAGCATGAACACCAAAAACAGCACAAGCATTCCATGCAGGGAGGACGCCGCAACCGCAAATAGCGGATCATACGCCTTAAGCTTGGGCAGGGTATAGGCATAATCAAACCAGTTTATGGCGAACGCCAAAATCACCCTGATGATCAGATACAACGCCAGGAATGAAATTATGTTTACGAAAACGTTTACCATGGTTAAATTAAAGTAATCGCCCAGGGTTGATATGTTCTCGTCCGCAAACGCTTCCTTTGCTATATTCTCAATAATTTCCTTGCCGATTGGGTATGGGAGGTTTGAATTATTGATTATCTCATTGAGATCAGCGGAGGAAAGCGTAGAGATGCCGCTTTTCGAAAGTTCAGAGTCGTTTATAAATTCCGAGCCTTCGGTGTAGTAGAGCATCATATTATACAGGTCCTCATTGGCCCGTATTGAATTGGACATCACTGGCATAAAGACAAATGCAAGGATGCATGAAAGTATCAGGGCTATGGTAGAGCAGGCCGAATGCAAAAAACCCTTATACAATCCAAGAAGAATTATAATGGCAAAAATGCCGATTACCGCGAGATCCAGAAGGTTCAAATTAAAATCCTCCTATCAGCTGAAATTGCATTGATAGAGTACGCCCTGACGCTCGACTATCAGCATGGAATCGCTAAGTTTGAGGGCGCCTGTAATTGGAGTATCAAATTGGGAAACGGCGCCAGGCTTTCCAGTATTTGAATAGGTGAGCACAGCGTCGGTAGTCACCACCACAAGCCTGCCGCCCATGGCGCATACAGTAAGGGTATTTGCGGGAAGCTGAATGCGGTGCGTGGAGGTATCGGCGACGTCAGTGTCCTTTACGCGGTAGAGCACCACCGAACTCATGGAGGAGTCGCCCCTATCGGAAAACACAAACAAAGGGTATTCGCCCTTTGCGGAATAATCTACAAGCTTGCGGCCATAGCACAGTTCACGGTAGCTTTCGGTATTTTTAACGCGGTCATACCTGATTAAATGGTCGGTTCCTATGACAAATATGCTGTTCTCTGTAAACGCAACGTCCTCTACAAGCTGGTTTTGAATGTTTATCTTGCCGGTAGTGGCACGCTTTTTGGTATCATAAGTAGTAAGAATAGATATTGGCATCGACGCGCCTACATCGGTTTCGAGCGTCCAAAGCGTTTCGCCATTTATTGTATCAAAACCAAAATCCAGCGCGCTGGTCTGTGTAAAATCTATCCTGTCCGTCTGCTCGGAGTTTGAGTTAAATACCATAAGCGCGCTTTGATTATTCTCCTCTTTCAATACGGCTATATGGCCCGACCCGCATTTGGCGCTAATTACTGCGCCAGTGAGTTCTATCGGGTAAGCTGCGTTTATAAGATGTACCGCATTTGTATTATACAGTATTCCTATAGAAGGGGACGCGGCAAGCTTAACATCTGTAGAGCTGACGCGCATTCTTGTGGGCTCGTCATTGCCGCTTTCAGTTAAAACCAGCTCTGAACCCTCAAAATAATAGAATCCATTCCCGCTGTAACAATAGTTTGTAGAGGCGTTAAAGGGCAATTCCGAAAGCTTTGCCGGAGAATCAGCGTTTAAGATAGACAAGGCGGCTATACCTGCGGCCGCCAGAACAATCAATGTAATGGCAACCAGTATAGCCCATCCCTTACGGGTGAGTTTTAGCCTTCTTGACGCTTTAAGGCTACGGTTGTTCATAGGGCCCTCCAATGGTTGGATAAGCGGCTGTCATCCGCCTATTAACTTTAATCTGGGACAAAGATATTCAGTGCCCCTGGGATTATCCCGAATGTTACGGGCGTGCTGGAACCAAGCTCGCCGTCGAGGTTGATGCTGTGGTTTACGGAGCTCTCGACTCTAAGCTCCCTTGCCGGAAAATAATCTACAGGCTTTTTATTTATATGGCGCCCTTTTATAAAAGCGGGGAGCAGCGATAATAACTTTATCAGACCCACTTTTTTTATCAGACACACGTCAAGCTTGCCGTCGAACGGGTCGGATGAAGGGGAAACATTCATTCCTCCTCCATAATGGGTTCCGTTGGCTACTGCTACAAGCAAGGCTTCCGCATAGATTTCCCTGTCGCCGGCAGTCAGGTGCACGCGAATTGGCTTTAGCGACAGCAGCGCCTGAATAACTCCTAAGATATAGGGCAGCATCCCTCCAAAGCGGCGCTTGAACTTTTCGGTGTGAACTAATACCTCGGTGTCAAATCCGAAGCCGGCCACGTTTGTAAAAGCACATCCGTTGGCTACCCCCATGTCCATGGGCCGGACGCATCCCCCGAACAGGACGTTAAGCGCTCCATTGGGATCAAACGGGATTTTCAGGGCTCTGGCAAGGTCGTTGCCGGTACCAAATGGAAGTATTCCCATGGTGACGTCCCCGCGCCCCATAATTACCTGGGCTGCTTCTCGAACCGTGCCGTCGCCTCCGACAGCTACGATCTTTTTATGGCCAACCTCGATGGCGGTCCGGACGAGTTCCGAAACATGCCCCGATTCCTTACTGAAAACGTGAGTATAAACTATCCCCTCTTTGTCCATGATATCCTGCGCTCGGCTGAAAAGCCGCTTGGAATGGCCAGCACCGGCAATGGGATTGACGATAAAGTGGTAATTATCCATACGCCCTCCGGTAGCGAAGAAATACATGGCAACTCTTATGATAGTATAAAATGGGCAAAATGTACAGCGCACATGTGTTAAATTGATATGACAGGGTAAAACCTGCTGCCGCGCGGCATGATTATTTCAGCTTTATAGTAGGGGTTGTTGTGGATTGAATCGATGTAGAGTATAATACAATGACGTTTCAAAGCAAAAGGAGTCCATTTGGCCAATGCTTAGCTTTAATAAATCCCACGGGTTGGGAAACGACTTCATAATAATTGACGACCGTGAAGAGGAAGTGTCCGATTATGCTTCCTTGGCGAGACGGCTGTGCAACCGGTTTACAGGCGTAGGCGCGGACGGGCTTTTGGTGCTGCTCAAATCCCACGCATGTAATGTAAGGATGAGAATATTCAACAGCGACGGCAGCGAAGCCCAGATGTGCGGCAACGGCATACGGTGTTTTGCTAAATACGTGTACGAAAAGGGTATTGTAACAGAGCCGGAATTCAGCGTGGAAACAAGGGGCGGAGTAATGCGTCCCCGCCTTAACCTCAACCGCAACGCTGTTGAAAGCGTAACCGTGGATATGGGTACGCCGATGTTTGGGCGCGCTTCCATACCAATGCTGGGCAAGGGGCGCTTCTTGATGCAAAAAATCAAGGTGCTTAACCGTGAATTTACTGTCTCAAGCATGTTTATGACGATCCCGCATACGGTGGCGTTTGTCGACGATATAGGTTCGATAGACGTGGGCCGGTATGGTCCGGCTATTGAACGCCACCCCCTGTACCCCGAAGGCACGAATGTCAACTTTGTTCAGGTGCTTGACTCGGGCTCTATAGCGGCAAGGCCATGGGAGCGCGGCTGCGGAATCACTCTCGCGTGCGGCACAGGGGCCTCCGCCTCCGCTGTAGCGTGCGCTCTGGCCGGGTTGACGCGCAGGCGCGTAAGCGTAAACCTTGAACTTGGCAAGCTGGAGATACTGTATTCCCCAAGTGGAAGGGTATACATGACGGGGCCTGCCGAGAATGTTTTTAAAGGTACTATAGACCTATAGATATTTTGGCAATACTGAAAGGGGGCAATTAGATAAATAGGCACAGATCTATGCATTAATGTATTATATAATGTCGTATTTGTCCAACTTAATCCAACTTGACGATTGCTATTATAAATAAATTAGGGTACAATATATATTATTGATGGCATTGTATAATAATGAAATGTTATTTTAGCAATGCAGCGGAGGAATGATGCATCTTAATGATACCGAGCTCTACCTGTTTAACACAGGGGCGAATGCGTATTCGTACCGCGCCCTCGGATGCCACGGGTTCTTAGACGGCAATCAGAGGTGTTTCCGGTTTGCGGTGTGGGCGCCCAACGCCAGATATGTAAACGTAGTAGGCGACTTCAACGGATGGGACTGCACAAAGGGCGCAATGAGCAGGTGCGGTACAACCGGCGTATGGGAAGCTTTTTTGTATGATGCGCATCCCGGCGATTGTTACAAGTTTGCGATACTAACGCAGAGCGGCGAGCTGATATTTAAGGCTGATCCGTTCGCGTTTTACAGCCAGGCGCGGCCTGAAACCGCTTCGATTGTTGCGGATATAGGCGGATATTCGTGGGGCGATTCGTCATACATGGAACTAAGGGCTGTAAAGGATCATATCAGGCGGCCGATGAGCATATATGAGGTTCACGCGGGTTCTTGGCGGGAAGGCATGACTTACAGGAGACTCGCCGACGAGCTTGTCCCTTATGTGAAAGAAATGGGATATACCCATATAGAGTTTATGCCGCTTGCCGAACATCCGCTTGATGACAGCTGGGGCTATCAGGTCACGGGCTTTTTTTCCCCCACCTCAAGGTATGGTTCGCCGCATGATCTCATGTATCTGGTAGACAGCTGCCACCGCGAGGGAATAGGGGTAATACTCGACTGGGTGGGCGGGCATTTCCCAAGGGATGCGCATGGGCTGCGCGAGTTTGACGGCACCCCCATTTTCGAGCACCCCGATAGGCGGCGAAGCGAGCAGAAGCAATGGGGCACACTCCTTTTCAACTATGCCAAAAGCGAAGTGAGGAGCTTTCTAATTTCTAATGCCGTATTCTGGCTTAACGAATATCATTTCGATGGTTTGAGAGCCGACGCGGTAAGCTGTATGCTCTATCTTGACTACGGCAGGGAACCTGGGGAGTGGGTGCCCAACCAATATGGCGGGCGTGAGAACCTGGACGCTATACACTTTTTGGGAGAACTGTCTGAGGCAGTAAGCAGGGAATGCAAGGGCGCGCTGCTGATTGCAGAGGAGAGCACATCGTTTCCAAAGGTCACGGAAAAGCCGCCGGGCGGGCTGGGCTTTGATTTTAAGTGGAATATGGGCTTTATGAATGATACTCTATCCTATATGTCAATGGACAGCGTATACAGAAAATGGCACCACGATAAGCTGACGTTCCCGATGGTCTATGCGTTTACCGAGCATTTTATATTGCCTTTTTCGCACGACGAGATAGTGCATGGCAAGCGTTCGTTGATAGGGCGGATGAATGGAACCTATGACGAAAAATTTGCGCAGTTAAGGCTTTTATACGTTTATCAGTACACCCACCCGGGGAAGAAACTGTTGTTTATGGGCGGAGAGTTCGCCCAATTCATTGAGTGGGATTTTAAAAAACCGCTTGATTGGTTTTTGCTTAACTATCCCAGACATGTGGAAATGCAGTCCTATGTAAGGGCGCTAAACGAACTTTACAGCTCTACCCCGGCGCTGTATGGATGCGATGCGGGCTGGGATGGCTTTGAATGGGTAAGCGTTGACGATCGTGAGAGGGGAATTATAGCATATATACGCACTGGACTTGAAGAGTGCGAGAGGGTAATTTGCGTTTTGAACTTTACCGCGCTGCCTGCCGAGAGCTATAGGCTTCGACTGAGCAAGCCGGCCGGCTTTAAAAGGCTGCTAAGTACCGCCGAGGCGCGATTTGGAGGATGGGACCTTGAACATAACAGGTCGGTTTCAAGCTCTGTAGACGAACTTGGGTGCTTTGTGGATATTTCGATAGGAGGCTATGAGGGGGCTGTATGGCGCATGGAGGATACTAACGGCGGAGGTTGAGATTTTAAACAGCGCTAACGGCCGCCGGCCAGGATT
>DBFNRV010000088.1:0-18666 GCA_048421225.1 Christensenellales bacterium
TGTTTTATATGATTCTCATGTGTGTTCTATATTATGATTTATTAGTTTTGGTGCGTTGTGTAGCATTCTTTACAACTGACATAACCGGACTAGAAAACATAGAATGGTCTCTAACCGAACTTACGATGAAAATCCCAGGAACAGCGTTTAAATCATTCTATAAACTCCTCTTTTGTTTATTCATTCCCTATGGCTTAATCTCAACAGTACCTAGCTATTACTTTTTTCATAAATTCGATTGGAGAATAGCTATAGCTATAGTTGGAATAGTACTGATTTTCTCAATAATTACATATTATTGCTGGCGCATTTCAGTACGGCATTATCGTAGCGCTAGTAGTTAGCTAGAGCGTTACGGTATATCAAGAAGCAAATTGCAACTCGGTATCATTACCAGATATCTTTGAGGAAAGGAGGTGAATAAGATGTATGAGATGGATGAAGCGTATGTGGTGCCGGAAATAGATGATCTGGACGATCTCTCTTTGGCATCAAGTTGGTCAGTCTTTGACTAACTCCTAGGCCTGATATGGGAGAAGTGTAACGACCTTCTCCCATATCATCATAGCTAGCCAAATTGTTTTTGAGAGGGTTATCGCATGAAAGTATTGCTCATTTTGTAGAAACCCCATTTGACGCAATTAGCAGTTTTCTTAAATCGGACATTCACTATTTAGCAATTGACAATCACTTAATTATTAAGAATGGAGGAGAAAAAGCATGATTATCGTTAAAAAAGATTCCATAATTTCGAGAGTTGAGGACAATGGAGACGCTTTTCTTTTCAACACGCTCAACGGACAGTTTAAACGTCTCAACAGAACAGGGGCTTTTCTTTAGGAGATTTGTTCTGATAAAAAAATCGACGAGATCATTGAACTGTTGTGCGAAAAGTATCCTAATATGTCAAAATGTACGGTTGAGCACGATGTAAAAGCTTTTTTCGATAGTATGTATGAAAGGAAGCTAATTGACTATAAATCTGATACTTGATATATAGTGAACAAGCGTTAGTGTGATGGCAAGATTGTTGAAACATAACAGGTACTTCAGGAGCTCGTAACAGATCGATAATGTATGAAGCACTGGATACCCGTTGCAATGATTAGACGGTCTAAGAGGTTATAGAAAGGACGAAGTGTCAATATCGCAGGACGCAATACAGTGAGCAGAAGAATATGTCACAAGTTAATATCATATTAATGACTGTTTTGAACACTGCGAATTGTGACTTGGCTTCGAAATGAGATGATGTCATGGTAAGTATTCCTAGTGTTCAGGATAGACCAAAATCTTCGAAACGGCTGAGTTTAACGCAAAGTCGAAGTATGTTTGGAAAAGACATTTATGCGAAGGTATTATCTATCCTATCACGGAATGCTAGTTGTAGAATGTTGAAATACTACGTTCTATACGTTGTCGTCGTTTGATATGCCAGAATATAATTTGATGAAATAGGAGTGTTGCACTATGAAAGTCATGTTTATCCACCCCCCTATGCCGGCCTATGGAGTTTGCACCCCTGCAACATATCCTCCATTGGGGCAGGCCTTGATCGCTTCTTATCTTCCTCCTAATGTGGATGTCTTGCTTATTGATGGCCTAGCACACCCATATATGTGTGAAGAATCACATCTTTCGAGAGAGATAGGTATTTTTGAACCAGATGTTGTAGGTATACGCATAATGTTTATTAACTATCTGTTTGCTATGGAAATAGCAGCAGCAATAAAATCTATCCGGAAAAGCATATTAATTGTTGCAGGCGGCCCCCATGCTTCACTGCTAGGCGCAGAAATTCTTAATGATAATCCAAGCGTTGATATTGTTTTATATGGCTAAGGCGAACAAAGCTTCCGTGAATTAGTCGCAGATCAAAACTCCCTCAATGGGGATTTCAGCATGATACATAACGCCATATTTAGAGATCCGGACAACAAAACTAAGTATATTAGGACAGAATCAGCACCGTTTGTACAATTAGGGGAGTGTCTGCCTAGATATGATTTGCTAGACATGGAGTTCTATACGAAAGTGAATTTAATGACAATTGAGGGACATCGTGGCTGCCCAAACTCATGTATATTTTGTGGTTTACCGAGTATTCAGGGACATACAATAAGAACCAAACCGGTCAATTTAGTTGTTCAAGAGATTGAAAAAATTGTAAGTTACGGGATTACGCAAATAGAATTTGTAGAACCAAACTTCACAATTAGTAAATCATGGGTGTTAGAATTATGCCATATGATAATTCAAAAGGCAATTTCCGTAAGTTTCGTGTGCAGAACTTATGTCGAGTTGGTTGATTTAGAATTGCTTCAAGCTATGCATAAAACAGGGTTTGTGAAATTTTTTTTACATGATTAAGTCGGGAGCGTAAGAAATACTGGATGAGTATAAACGCTCTGCACAAGTTGAAGAATCTATAGCTGCTATTAAGTGGACAAAACAATGTGGGATAAAAGCTTGTGTGAATTACGTTATTGGGCACCATCCGAGACTTCCGATACAGTAAAAAAACAATTGAAAATGCGAAAGCAATACAGGCAGACGATGCGGATGTGTCGATTCTTGCACCTTTTCCTGGAACAGAACTGTATAGGGACGGCAGGATAAAGTTTAAGGAGAGATATTGGTATAAAAAACATGAGTATGTTTCCAAGTTTCCTTGGTGTGCATCCTAGTCGGAAGATTATTTTGTACAAGCTTCGATAATGAATGCGTTCAGAAGGGCATGGAGTATGCGGAATACTGGTCAAAAGTGGCAGGAATCCCGTCAGGATATAAATTAAATTCTAAATGTAATAATAAAGTGTCTAAATTTGCAATAGACCCAACGCCTCAGGAGATATCTATATGGGAAAAAATAGGAGAATTACTTGAAGAAAGCTCACGCTGTATGATTAAGTGCGCAAAAATACAAACAATGTCAAGTAGTATACGCATTATAAACTCGGCAGGGTTTGACTGCGAATATGCGAGTAGATTTGCATATCTTAACTGTCTACTAGATATTCATAATAAGCTGTATAGCTATAATGCTATTGCTCATAATATTGAGGAGTTACTCCAAATTTTTATGTGTGCTCCCCTGATTGCTTTGCGCATAAAATGCAAACAGGAATTGTGTTTATATCCAACCGGCGAATATACTGTTGTGCTGAGCAGTGTCGCGTTATCAAACATTATCAGTGCGTTCACGGGTATCTTTATTGGAAAGGACGCACAAAAACGCGAACAATTATTAGCGGAATTACGTCTAGACGCCGGTCTGCTCAGTATATGTGACAACGGACTATGCCCTGATGGGTACGCATTTGCTGGCCGAGCTGCAGAGTGAGATGTCGCAGGAATATGCCCAGCGCGTAGCCAAATTTCGTTTGCCAGAAGAACTGGACAAGGTCAATCGGGAATTTTTTCTTTACTCGGTGGAAAAGGGTGATTTCTATGATAAGATCACCTGCAGCGGGAACTATCATTACATCCGGCAGAAGATGATTAACAACGTTATGGACGCCACATGGGGAAAGGTGGAGGTCGTGAAAAATTTAGATCGCTATAAGCGCAACATTCTGTTTGCGTACATCCAGACTGCCAGTACGGAAATGTATCGACAGTGGGTGGCGGACGGCAAAAAAGTCCCGCTTGAAGAAGTGATTGAAATGACGAATCGCCTTTTATGTCAAGGAATTTATGGCCTTATCGGGAGTATTTTCCCAATGTAAAAGTACATATGATATTTTTTACTACAAATATAAGCAGTGAAATGATACCAAAAAACATCTTTCACTGCTTATATTCTTTAAAAATTTAGGTTTAATAATTCTTTACAGCCCTCGCTCTCCAATCTTTCAACCGCATAGCGTAGCCATTCTTCCAGTGTCGGAATTTCTCCGACACAAGGAATTTTTCTCCACTGCTCTTGTTTCTCCAAGTCTGGATCGTTCCAGCCTTTCTCAATCCGCTCTGAAATTATCTTTCTCATTTCTTCCACGGTAACATTCCGTTCTCTTGCCCATCTGTCAAAAATTGTTTCCTGCTCCGCCATCAAACCGCCTCCCGTTTTTATCATAGTATCTCACATTTCCCGCCATACTATAACCATTGACTTTCCCTTTTGGGAAATATCATATCTACTGATTGTGACTATTATATCACCCTTTTGGGAATTACAATAGTTACAGATAGGCAGGTGATGGTATGGATGCACAGAAACGCATAAAACAGCTTATGGAAGAACGTGGCTGGACAGATTATAGGTTGGCAAAAGAATCGGAACTTTCCCACTCCACAGTAACCAATATGTTCAATAGAAATAATGCACCAACACTGCCGACCTTAGAGGCGGTGTGTAATGCCTTTGGAATTACCTTGGCACAGTTTTTCTCAGAAGGGGATAATCCAGCGGCTTTGACTGAAGAACAACAAAAACTTTTCTCAAGATGGAGTTCTCTATCAGCGGAACAGAAAAAACTCCTTCTTGACCTTATGAGTACAATGTGAAAGCACATCGCTCCCGCTACCAGGAATGATGTGCTTTCTTTTTATGCCTGTAACCATCTCGTCTACTCGACACCCCTTTTAACAATTCTATCTCCACAACCTACCCAATATCTATTCTGTCCACTCAACCCTCCACTGATTTTCACAGTAGACCACTTCCCCAAGACTAACAAGGCAACAAAAAACCGGGAGCTGAAACGATTGTCCAAACCGTACCAACTCCCGGAAATCCCTTGTTTCCTACACTTTTTCAGTTGTTTATTTTTCAACCCGTGACATCAACACGACACTCTCCACATGTGCTGTCTCGCAAAACATATCAACTGGCTGTACACATTTAATTTCGTACCCCATAGCGGCAAGCATTTTGCAATCGCGGGCTAAAGTAGCTGGATTACATGATACATACGCAATTCGCTTTGTTTTTGATTGTGCTATGGCTCTTAAAACTGATTCATGGCATCCCTTACGCGGAGGGTCTAAAATTACGCAGTCCGCCGAAACGCCCTGGGCAATCAGCGTAGGAAGGGCTTCCTCTGCGCTGGCGCATATAAACATAGCGTTTTCAACTGCATTTTTCCGCGCGTTTCGCCCCGCATCCTCAACTGCCTGCGGTACTTCCTCAATTCCTATTACTTTTTTCGCCCTTTTGGCCGCCAGCAGAGTTATTGTTCCGATGCCGCAGTATATATCCAAGACGGTCTCATCCCGACGTATATCCAGTAATTCCATAACACTTTGATACAATATCTCAGTCTGGGACGTGTTTACCTGTAAAAAGGACGCCGCGCTGACATCAAAAAGCAATCCGCATATCCGCTCTGTAATATACCCGCTTCCCCAAATCGTTTTATACTGACAACCTAAGATTACATTGGTATTTTGAAAGTTTATATTATGTACCACAGTCTTTAGGCCGGATACCCCCTCTCTTAACATTGAAACGAGATCGTCAGCGTGGGGCAACGCCCCGCTTGTGACTACTGTTACCATGATTTCTCCCAAGCCTGTAGTACGAACCATCAGGGTCCTCAATATACCCTTACCGGTACGTTCGTCATATGCCGGTATTTTGAATTTGTTTGCCCATCCGCGTACAATACGCATGGCGGACATGCACTCCTCGCCCTGGATCATACAATCGTCAACCGGTATCAGCCTGTGGCTGTTTATTGCGTAAAACCCAAGTTCAACGCCGTTCTCAGTTTCCGCAAATGGAAAACTGGCCTTGTTCCTATACCGTTTGGGATCTGGCATTCCCAGAGGTTTTTCTACGCTAATTCCAGCGAATCCCCCGATCCTTTCAAGGGTATCCGCTACCTGACGGCGTTTAAACTCAAGCTGCTCTCCATACTCCAGATGCTGAAGCGTACATCCCCCGCATTTAAAAAACGCGGCACATTGAGGTTCAACGCGGTTTGCGGTGATGGATGATATACTGATAAGCTTGCCTATCGCGTAGTTTTTTGCGACTTTAATTATATGTGCTTGAACTATTTCCCCCGGCAGGGCATGCGGAACAAACACAGCAAAGCCATTATAGCGGCCAATACCTTGACCTTCCGAGCCTAGATTGTCGATTTGAAGGATTATATCATCGTTTTTCTTCAATGGGGGCGCAAGATTCATATATTATCAAACTTTCCTTCCAGATCAAAATCTTGATAAAACATCATTATTGAAATCATATAACTTTTTATCAAAGCAGTCGCCGCGCTTTATAGACTCATCCAGCGTTACGTCTATAATTCTGTTATGCCTGATTCCAACCGCCCTGCCTGCTTTCCCCTCTGCCAGAAGCTCTACAGCCCTTTGGCCAAGCCTCGACGCAAGGACGCGGTCAAACGCAGTCGGATTTCCCCCTCGCTGAATGTATCCAGGCACTATAGCCTTTATTTCAACATCCGTATTATCCCTCACATATTTGGCGAAATCCTCAGCCTTCCCCGCGCCTTCCGCGATTATTACTATGCAGGTCAGCTTACCCCTGAGCTTGTTGTCAGAAAGCCGTTTTGCCGCCAGATCCCATGGCACGGGGTGTTCTGGAACGAGTATCAGGTCGGCTCCTCCCGCTACGCCGGCCCAAAGCGCTATATCCCCACAGTTTCTGCCCATGACTTCAATTACGCCCACGCGATCGTGAGCCCTCATGGTATCCCTGATTTTATATATCTCAGTTGTAATATTGTTTACAGCCGTATCAAAGCCTATTGTGAAATCCGTATATCCCATGTCATTGTCAATGGTTCCTGGAAGCCCCACTGACGGAATCCCACAGTCATTAAGAAGTTTCGCGCCCTTAAAGCTGCCGTCCCCCCCTATTACGATTATACCGTTAAGCCCATAGGCATGCGCCATGTTTACGGCCCGCTCAATGCCGCCATCAGCCATAAACTCGCTGCTGCGGGCAGTTCTTAGTACGGTTCCGCCCTTGTGCATTACATTTTCGACGTCCTCATGGGAAAGCTGCTTTATACGGCCTTCTAAGAGTCCTTTAAAGCCGTGAAGTACTCCCATTACCGTATATCCCCTGCCCGCCCCCTCTTTAAACACCGCTCTTATAGCAGAATTCATCCCTGGAGTATCGCCTCCGCTTGTAAGCACGCCGATACGTTTCATCATATACACCCCTATATAGCTTAAAAATATTTTTAATTATATCACACCTGCTATCTTTTAACCAACTTCACATTGCCATCGCCAAGCATGCTTTGCATTATTTCCATAAACCCATCCGTTATGTTTACATATCTGTCCTTTGGCGCAATGGATTGTTTTTTTGTACCAACGTCGTACAGTATAACGGGTATATTGCCCGGAAATCTGGACAGTATGTCGATTACCCGCCGCTTCAAATTGGCATCCTGACAATCAAACCTCAGATACAGCTTTGTCGTCTCGCTTGTCTTTACCAACGGCGTAATTTCCTCAATCAATATGCTGTTTCCCTTTTCGTCCCTAGCATTAAAGCGGCCGGATATGCATACGATATTATCCTGCACAAGTTGGCTGTCATATTTTTCAAGTATCGATGGAAACGCGACTATCTCAATAGTCCCCGTCATATCCTCAAGCATTCCATATCCCATAAGGCCGTTGCCGCTGCGCGTGGGTTTGCGCCTTATTGATGTTATAATGCCGCCGATACGCACATGTGAGCCATCCTCTACTGCAGTTGCGCCGGTTTCATCCTGCTCCGCCAGCTGCGATGCGGTTATCCCAAGCCTGTCCAGCTCGGTCTTAAATTCCTCCAAAGGATGGCCCGATATATATACCCCCGCCATTTCTTTTTCCATTGAAAGAATAACCCTTCGCTGAAATTCGCCGATATCCGGAAGCTCTTGATATGGCTTGGCGTCAGCTACAACTATTGCCATATCAAATAGCGACATTTGGCCGGTTTCTCGCCGCTTCCTGTCGTTTGAAGCTGAATCCATTATTTCCTCGTAGGCCGATGCCAGCTGGGAACGCCTTGCCCCCGAAAAATCGAAGGCGCCAACCTTGATAAGAGCCTCGGCCATCCGCTTGTTTATGCTTGGCGCGCGTTTGACAACATCGTAAAAATTCAAAAAGTACCCATTTAGGCTTCTTTCTTCAATTAGTTCGTCTATTGCCTTTTCTCCTACGTTGCGCACCGCCGCCAAGCCAAACCTTATCGCGCCGCATTCAACTGAAAACCTTGCTTGGCTTCGGTTTATATCGGGCGGCAGCACCTTGATCCCCATCTGCTTTATGCTGTATATGTATTGAGCAATTTTGTCTGCGTTGCCAAGAAAGCTATTTATAAGCGCCGTCATGTATTCAACGGGGTAATACAGCTTTAAATATGCGGTTCTGTAGGCAAGTACAGCATATGGGGCGGCATGGGATTTATTGAAAGCATATGACGCGAAATCCATCATTTCGTCAAATATACGGCTTGCCGTTGCCTCGTTTACGCCATTTTTTAAAGCGCCGGGAACGCCGTCGTCTTCAATGCCATATATAAAGTTGTGCCGCTCCTTAGCCATTACATCATGCTTCTTTTTTGACATAGCCCTTCGTACAAGGTCGCTTCTGCCCATTGAATATCCCGCAATGTCGCGGACTATACGCATTACCTGATCCTGATATACCATGCAGCCGTAAGTATTTTGAAGGATGGGCTTAAGCTTTGGGTGCAGGTATTTAACCTTTGACGGATCGTGCTTTCCCTCAACATAGCGCGGTATCTGCTTCATAGGACCAGGACGATAAAGCGAAACGCCTGCCATAAGGTCTTCTAGGCAATCCGGCCTCAGCTGCGTTAAGAACCGCCGCATGCCCCCTGATTCAAGCTGGAATATGCCGTCCGTATCGCCTCTTGAGATCATATCATAGATAGATTGATCGTCATATTGCATCCCCTCAAGATTAGGTACTGGCTTGCCGCCCTGCTCAATGTATTTCAGCGCGTCGCGTATAACAGTTAGCGTTCTCAATCCCAAAAAGTCGATTTTTAGAAGACCCAGCTCCTCGATCGTGTTCATGGTAAACTGTGTAGTGATGGCCTCATCATTCTTCTGTAAGGGCACATAGTCCGATACTGGCCTTGCAGCTATAACAACCCCCGCAGCATGCGTGGAGGCGTGCCGCTGTAGGCCCTCAAGCTTTTTTGAAAGATCAATTAACTTCCTTATCTTTTGGTCGGCCTCATACTGCGCCTTAAGCTCATGCGAAACCTCCATAGCGTGGTCGAGCGTCATGTTAAGCTCCCCTGGAATCAGCTTTGCAATGCGGTCCACCTCAGCGTAGGGCATTCTTAGCGCCCTGCCTACATCCTTAACCGCGGCGCGCGCAGCAAGCGTTCCAAAGGTAATAATCTGAGCCACATGATCCTTGCCGTATTTTTCTGCGACATAATCTATAACCTCCTGCCTTCGCTCAAAGCAGAAATCCACGTCTATATCCGGCATTGATATTCGCTCAGGGTTCAAGAAGCGCTCAAAAGGAAGGCCGTATTTTATCGAGTCAATGCCTGTAATACCTAGGCAATAAGCAACCATGCTTCCCGCCCCGCTGCCACGGCCGGGTCCGACCACTATCTCGTTTGCCCTAGCAAAATCTATGAAATCCTTAACAATAAGAAAATAATCAACAAACCCCATCGAAGCGATCATGTCAAGTTCGTATTTTACCCGATCGTACACATCCTGGCCGGCGTCGGGTACTCGTCTATTTATACCATCGAGGCAAAGCTCTCTCAAATAGGTTGCATTATCCATGCCGTCAGGCGCCTTAAACTCGGGAAGGTGCCTTTCGCCAAACTTGATCTCAACGTTGCACTTATCCGCTATCTCACGAGTGTTAAATATTGCGTCCTGGTAATCAAAAAGCGCCTTTTTCATCTCATCGCCGGATTTTAAATAAAATTCGTCGGCGCTCATCCTCATCCTGTTTTCATCATCAACAAAGCGGTTAGTCTGTATGCACAAAAGGATATCCTGAGCCTCCGCGTCCGCTTTATCAACATAATGTATATCGTTAGTAGCTACAGTTTTTATATGAAGCTCCTTTGCGAGGCCGTTTAGCTTGGGGAGAACCTCAAGCTGTTCTTTAAGCCCATGGTTCTGAAGCTCTATATAGAAATCTTCCCCAAACATGACCTTAAGACGCTTGGCTATAGCTCTCGCTTCGTCGTCTCGTCCTTCAAGAAGCATAGTAGGTATATCGCCCGCCAAACATGCTGAAAGGCAAATAAGCCCTTCGCTGTATTCTTCTAAGATATCATAATCAATGCGGGGCTTATAATAGAACCCTTTAAGAAATGCCTGTGATGAAAGCATCATGAGATTATGGTATCCTGTATTGTTTTTCGCAAGCAAGACAAGATGGGCATACTCTCTCGTTCCCTGCTTTTTCTCCATTGAGCGCGGGGCCACATATGCCTCCATGCCTATAATCGGCTTAATTCCAGCGCTTATACACGCCTTATAGAAATCTATTACTCCATACATTGCGCCATGATCCGTTATTGCAAGCGCGTCCATATTAAGTTCCTTAGCTCTCGCTGTCAAGTCGGTTATGCGCGCGGCGCCATCCAGCAGGCTATATTGAGTATGTACATGCAGGTGTACAAAGTCGGTCATTTTACTCCCCCCATCCTGTTTTTTGTGGCTCAGAAGTCAGCCATCCCTGTTTCAATGTCCTGCGCTATATCCGATATCCTTTTCAGACGTGAATTTACGCACGACTTACCCAGGCCAAGCAGTTCCGCAAGCTGTGACAGCGTAGCCTCTGGATTGTTAAGTCTTGCCTCGGCAACTTCAAATAACGGCTGGGGCAGCGCCCTTATGCCCATACGCTCGGCTATCAATTCTATCTTCAGGATCTGGGCCGCGGCCGCCCTTGCCGTCTTCTGCATATTCGCAGTTTCATAATTTGTAATTCTTATAGCGTCATTGCGTGCGTTCTTTAGCATTCTTGCGTCCTCTATCCTCAGCGCAGCTTCAGAGGCGCCCATCAGAGCTAGGAAACCGCATATCATATCGCCATCCTTAATGTATACAACCTGGCTGGCTTTGCGCTCGAATCGCTTGGCATTCAGCCCGAATTCAGATAGCAGATCCATTATGCCCTGCGCCAAATGCTCGGTCCTGCAAACGAGTTCCATATGATATGATCGGTTTGGGTCACTGATAGAGCCTGAGCCAAGAAAAGCCCCCCTCAAAAACGCGCGTTTTTTCGCCTGGGTATCAAGCAGCGTCCAGTCCATCCCTCCGCCCATTGATACGCCGTTTGCAGTGCTTGACAGCATACCTGAAGCGTGGAGCATTCCTTCGCAGCCCTTGCCTGTTATTCTGACAACGGTGCTTCTGGATTTTCTTCCTTCACGCTCCATAACCGCTATGGATGATTCGATATCATAGAGCGAATGAGCAAGCTTAGCTATGTGCCGACCAACGGTGAAGCTTTCCGTCGTATACTCTATGCACTGTTCTCCGCGTCTTAATAGTATGCTTCCAGCTGTGCCGGTGAGAGCCGCAAGTTCAAACCCGCAAACCCCTTCTCCACGCAGCTTATGCGACACTATCTCATCCTTTACAGTAAGCGAAAATGACATATTTCCCTCCGCGATTGCATCTAGCGGACAGCGGCATAGAATAATCAGCGGTTAACAAACCTTTCGCTGATATCCCTATCCTCTCTCCCCTGATCCCTATGGGCCAATATGCAGTGATGCTTGTCCTTCATCCTTGCATACAGTTCATATGCGGCGCATACCGATCTATGCCGGCCACCTGTACACCCAAAGGCAACCATAAGTCTGTGCTTGCCCTGTTCTATATATTTCGGTATCAGTTTATCAAGCATCCGTTCCAGGTTATTTATAATGTCCATTACAGAAGGATCACGAAGTACGTACTCGCGCACAGGCTCGTCCATTCCGGAGAGATTACGAAGCCCCGATTCGTAAAACGGATTTTTTGTAAACCTCATGTCCATTACAATATCCGCTTCCATCGGAACGCCCCTTTTGTATCCAAAGCTTGATATGATAAGCATAAACGGGTGCTGGCTGTCGCCAAGACGCATATTCTCTATATAGCGGTGAAGCTCATAAGGCCTCATATCGCTGGTATCTACTACATAGTTTGCCCGTTCGCGCAACGACTGCAACAGTTCCCTTTCAATGGATATACCCTCAATTATATTGGAGCTCATGGGATGACGCCGCCGTGTTTCGCTGTAACGCCGCTCTAATACATCATCCCTGCATTCCAAAAACAGTATCTCATATTTTTGCTCCATAGCGTCAAGAGCCGAAAAGCCCAGCTCTAAATCGCTTCTAAATACGCTTTCCCGGCTGTCAATAACAAGAGCGGCCTTCTCGATGGTTGGTTCCGCCCTTTTGCAAAGTTTTACAAAATCCGGCATCAGCTCCACCGGAAGATTATCTACGCAGTAATAGTTAAGATCCTCAAGAACCCTTAAAACATTGGATTTTCCCGCCCCCGAAAGACCGGTAACGATTATAATATGCATATCATCCTCCAACAAACTTTATCTCTGGTTCCAGCATAATGCCGGACATGCTGTAGACTCGTTCCTGAATTATTTTTATTAATGTACGTACATCCGTACTCGTTGCTCCCCCTGTATTTATTATAAACCCCGCATGAAGTTCGCTAACCCTGGCTCCGCCAACCGTTTCGCCCTTTAGCCCCGCCCTTTCAATCAACGCCCCCGCATATTCCCCTTGGGGTCGCTTAAATACGCTGCCGGCGCTGGGATAGGAAAGCGGCTGTTTTTTTCGTCTCATATTCATATACTCAGCCATTTTCGCGCCGGCCATTCCATCTGACCTTTTAAGGCTCAGCATGGCTCCGCAAACTATCCATTCAGGCGGTACAAATCTGCTTCGGCGGTACCCAAAATCCGAATCCGCCGCTTTGACAGCCAAAATCCTTCCATGGTGCACCGCGTCAATTCTGCTAACCAACGAACCTATATCTCCTCCGTATGCCCCAGCGTTCATCGCAATTGCTCCTCCGACGGTGCCTGGGATGCCCGCAGCCCACTCCAGCCCTGAAAGGCCGGCTTCAACCGTATGCTTTGCCAGCGAGCTCAAAAGGGCTCCAGAACCCGCATAAACATCCGTTCCGTAGATTTTGATTCCGCTCATGCTCCCGCATATACGCATTACAACTGCGTTTATGCCCTCGTCGCTTACTAACAGGTTTGTTCCGTTACCCATTATAAAAATAGGTATGCGGTATTCTTGGGCAATGGATAGAATCCTGCGCGCATCCGCTGCAGATTCCGGCTCCACCATAACAGGCGCCTCACCCCCAATTTTAAATGAGGTATATTCCCTCATTAAAACATTTGTTTTATGGCTTAAGCCATTGAGACTATTTATCAACTTTAAAAAATCCGGCATTATAACTCCTTTTTTGGTCAATAGCGCCATAACTTACAATTAAATTTTACCCCATTTTAAAGCTTGGTACAAGGGTATTAATAATTTGTCCAAACTCCCCGCTATCTCCCTTAAGCGCTCTGTCTACGGCTAAATCCAGTCTATCCTTAAGCGAATTGAGATCAAAGGTGTTTGGAATTGCTGGGTCAGTAAGCTTGCTATAAAGCAGCCCTACAGACGATTGTTCAAACTCGGGGGCCGACTCGGATTCCATTACGGGGAACATGCCAAGGGTTTCAAGCGCTTCCTGCGCTTTTGCACCCAATATTACGTCTATAAGTTCCAAAGCGTACTTAACCTTTACTTCCTCTATGTCCGACGCTATTCCTATATATTGAACCAAATCCGTATAATATGGCACGGCGCAGATTTCAAAAGAAAACCCATTGCCCGCGGAAATGCGCCTTTCATGATCTCCTACCGCCCTTATGTCGGTGATGGCCATAGAAGCTTCCTGTGCTCTAAACCGTTCATAGTCGACGATTTCACTATTGACCCCCAACATTGCGGCTACCAGCTTCCGCCCTGATAGGCCATGCACATGCTCCTGCTTCTTGCCGCGTTTGTAATCAAGCTTCTGGACCGCATCCCTCAGCCAATCGGCCGAAACGATTCGGTCGGTCGGCATAGTAACGCCTTTTTCCGCAGCAATCGACGTATTGACAGATAGCATGTATCCTGAATATAAGAATGGCACCGCATAGGTCGATTGACCGACAGTTCCCGTTTCGGCCAATCGACCTATTGTAACATATTCCTTCGCTGTTTCAATTTTTCTAAGCATATCTGCGGCGCACCATCCGGAGGGAAAGGAGTAAATGTCAGCCGTCTCCCCCTTCTGCATTCTCTCCGAGCATTCCTCAACCGTCATGGCTGTGACCTCAAAGAATACTCCGTAGTGGCGGGATTCAATTACATGCGCCCTATTCTTAAGCCATGTTCCTACGCTGCCAAGGTAAGGCTTGAAGCCTACAATATGCCATATGCTTATTATGCCCGAATAAGGCTCATCCTCTGGTTCGATCCATTCCCTGTATGGATCTCGCTCCAGCTGATCCTGTAAGTATTGTGGTATAAATATCACGTACAGCACTATCGCTGCTGCCATTATCAATGAAATCACACGGCGTTTTGTACTCATATATTTACCTCACACGAAAGCGTGTTGCTTTATACTCTAAATGTATGCCGCGATATTCAGATTAGCCGTACATTAACAATATTGAATAGGTCTAATTGGTTTTCTAATTCGCCAAACACTACATATATTCACGTCACTCGTTCTACATATGGCCAGCCTATCATATGTTATATTGACATAAGTCGGGGTGAACCATATGTATATAGAACTGTTCCTTCTGGATAACGCGCTAATGAATTCGCTTATCCTTCGTACAGCGGCGGCCATGCTCTCAAGACGTTTGCCATGCTGGAGAATGATTGCCGCCTCTGCCCTAGGCGCGATATACGCCGCGCTTTCCGTCGGAACCGTGCCGCTTCTTATGTCATTGCCAATGAAGCTCGGACTGGGGGTTTTTATGGCTTTGGCCATTCCGTTTAAAACAGCAAAGGAGTATATGTTCAGTGTGCTTGCCCTATTTGTATCAACCTTTGCGGTAGGCGGGGCCGCAGTAGGCCTAACATTCCTGCTGGGCGGTAAATTAGAGAGCGGATTTGTGCTTGCCGCCGTACCTCTAAGGGTTATGCTGGGTTCAGCTTTACTGGCCTCGTTTATGCCAAGGATCATAAGAAGGGTTTTGGAAAGGCGTTTGGTCAATAATAACTGGCTGCGAATTGAAGTAATCCATAAGGGCGTTTCAATTTGCGCGTCCGCGATTGTGGATACAGGTAATATGCTCTCTGAGCCCATAAGCGGGCTTCCTGTCGTGGTCGTCAGTTCCAAGGAGCTTGAATGTTTTGCGACGATTCCAATACCATGCCGTACCGTTGGCGGAAACGGGTTCGTTTATGGGTTCCGTCCTGACAAGCTTCAGCTTTCTGGGAAAATGAACGCTGTTCTTGATGCTTTTGTGGCCATTGGCCCCGTCTCCATTGGGGGCGCCGACGCGCTCATACCGCCATCGGCGTTGCCCGATCTGGGTCATTACAATACTGCCGACGTTTAAGGAGGTACAATATGATAAAGATTTTAGCAAAGTTTCTAGAAAAATTATACCGTGCGCTTAAAATTGGCCGCCTGATAGGATATGTCAATTCCGGCGATTCCCTTCCTCCGCCTCTTTCCCCAGCAGAGGAAGCTGAACTCATGACCAGACTTCTTGCTGGCGATACGGATGTAAGACAGACGCTTATCGAACGAAATCTTAGGCTTGTCGTATATATTGCCAGAAAATTCGAAAACACCGGCATTGGCATCGAGGACCTTGTCTCCATTGGAACAATAGGCCTTATAAAAGCCGTAAATACATTTGACGCAAGCAAGAAGATTAAACTTGCGACTTATGCTTCCAGATGCATTGAAAACGAAATACTTATGTACCTTAGGCGAACCTGCAAACTTAAGATGGAAGTTTCACTTGACGAGCCGCTTAACATCGATTGGGACGGAAATGAATTGCTGTTGTCGGATATACTAGGTACCGATTCCGACTCCGTATCAAGGGGGCTAGAGGAGCAGGCCGACAAGGAGCTTCTGCATGCGGCTATGCAGAAGCTTACTGACAGGGAAAAGCGTATTGTAGAACTCAGGTTTGGCTTAAACAGCAATCGTGAGTATACTCAAAAACAGGTAGCGGATATGCTGGGCATATCTCAAAGCTATATATCCCGCTTAGAAAAGCGTATAATAAAACAGCTACGCAAGGAGATTACGGCAATGCAAGGTTAGCAGTAACGCTTAATAAACTAAAACATGTCTGTTGGGTTGATCTCGGGAAGTGAAATTTCCTCCCGCCTATTTGAGAGTGCATAACCGTATATTGCGTCTACCAACGCAGGCGTATTTCTTGTACGGGCAAACCTCATGAGCACTTGATACCTGTAAATTCCCTGCCTTCTTTTTACCGGAGCTGGGGACGACATAATCATCAAAACCTCGCTGGATCTAGCCCCGCGGTTTTTAAGGGTGTTATCCACAATTTCACGTATGCCATTTGCATACTGTTCCGACAGTTCCTCGGCCATGCGTTCTTCCTCCGCACAGATCAGTACTCTTATAAAAGCTGAGTAAGGTGGAAAAAGGGACGCTCTCCTCTGGGCTATCTCATAATCGTAAAACCCCCTATAGTCATGCTTTGATGCAAAAACAACGGCGGGATGATCGGGTGAATATGTCTGAATAATAACCTCCCCCTGCTTTTTATGCCTGCCCGCCCTTCCCGCTACCTGTGTAAGGAGCTGAAAGGTACGTTCACAGCTTCTAAAATCTGGTATGTGCAGCATGGCATCCGCCGCTATTACTCCGACCAGCGTTACATTTTTTATATCAAGGCCCTTGGCCACCATCTGTGTGCCTATCAATACCTGAGCTTCCTTATTTTCAAAGGCTTTCAGTATCCTCTGATGGGCGTTTCTGGCGCCGGTAGTGTCCATATCCATTCGCAGGGCCATATATTCTGGAAAGTACTTAAGGAACTGTTCCTCAACCTGCTGCGTTCCAATTCCGAAATATTTTATATACGGCTTGCCGCATTCGGGACACTTGTCAGGAATGCGGCCCACTCTGCCGCAATAGTGGCATTTCATACACTCCTCGGGCTTATGGTATGTCATGGAAACATCACAATCCGGGCACGAAAACACATGGCCGCAACCCCTGCACGATACAAATGTGGAATATCCCCGCCTATTGATGAATAATATAGCCTGCTCGTTGTGGCTTAAGCACTCTTTAAGCGAGTTATACAAAGAGGTGGAGAATATACTATTGTTGCCCCTTAAAAACTCCTTGCGCATGTCTACCACCTCTACCTTTGGCATCGGTATTCCGCTTATTCTATCGGGCATCTCCAAAAGCGTAAGCTTTCCGCGCATAGCTTTAAAATAGTCGTTCAGTGAGGGCGTCGCGCTTCCTAGCACGAGTACTGCCCCGTTTAAAGAGCATCTATGCGATGCAACGTCGATAGCGCTATATCTCGGAGAGGTTTCGGAATGATAGGATTGCTCATGTTCCTCGTCTATTACTATAAGACGAATGTTTTCCAGGGGAGCAAACAAAGCGCTTCTTGCCCCGACAACCACGCTTACCCGTCCAAGCCTTATCCTCCTCCACTCGTCAAACCGTTCGCCCGAGCTGAGGCGGCTGTGCAGCACGGCCACGCGGTCGCCGAACCTGCCTCTAAACCGGTCAACCGTCTGAGGAGTAAGGGATATCTCCGGAACCAAGGCAATGGCAGTTCCCCCAGCGGATAACGCATGCGAAATCGCCTGCATATATACCTCTGTTTTTCCGCTTCCCGTTACTCCGTGCAAAAGATAGCTTCCACACCTGTTGTCGATTGCCGATACTATCTCGCTAAGAGCGTTTTCCTGGGCCGACGTCATAGAAAGGGGCTGTGTTACCGCCACATCATCCATATAGGGCTGGCGGTACACGGTTCTTCCGTCCTCTGTCAAAATGCCTTTTCCCAAAAGCGAACTGATCGCGCTTTGAGCTCCTGGAATAAAGCCGTATATATCCTTTACGCTCATCTCGCATCCAGCTTTTTGCAGCATATCGACGACCTCATATTGAACCGAGGATTTAAGCTTGCCATTTTTTGAATACATTCCTCTTATAACTGCGTCGATATCTATTCCGTCTGCAAGCCTTACGGTGCGTATACGTTTCTCTTTAACACGGCCTCCGCGCAGCTGTGCCGGTATCATAATCCTGAGCGCCTCAACAAGAAGGCACTTATAGGTTTTAACCATCCACTTTGCAAGCTCCAGCTGATCCGGCAAAAGTACCGTATATGGTTCCAGCGTTCGTATAATTTGCTTTAGGCTGCCTTGCTCGCTTTGAGCACCATAGTCAAGGCTGACAACAAAGCCCTCTGTCCTTCTGTCTCCGGCGCCGAAAGGGACGAGCACCCTGTGCCCTATACTCACATCCATGTTCTCAGGCACGATATAGCTGAAAAGCCTGTCTATATTCGAGTGAGCGATATCTACTGAAACATTTGCAATCATCGTTATATTCCTCATCAGCGCGAAAAGCGGCTTCGCGCCGCTTATATTGAAATACTTTTCCCAGGCAATGCTAACATGTTTCTTAAAAA
>DBFNRV010000089.1:0-46245 GCA_048421225.1 Christensenellales bacterium
AAGAGCTGGTAGAAGAGGCCATAAGGGAATATGAGCAAAGCCTTGAGGAGGGAATCCCAAGCGGATATGACGGGCCGTGACGCACTTTATATTTAAAACGGTGGGAACGGAATACGCATGCTATGAATGCTGTGAAGATAACTGCGTTCATACCCAGGGGTAATAGAATTTATAAAATCAATGCCGGAGGCCGAATAGGCCTCCGGAAGAAAGTATGAGGTATACCATGATATCTACGAACAATATGAGGTGAATTTTTATAATTTTACTGCTGTGACCCGCAAGCATATGTATATCAAGGAACTCACACCTACTATCGTCAATGCGTTTATTAAAAAACCATCGTCCATACCATGGATAAGTCCAGTTGACACCGATGCCAGAAAATGTGGAACTTCATTGGGGAACTAGAACATGACGGGGAAACGCAAACCGCTGAACGAGAGAAAAAAGGCAGGACGGTTTAGCGGGAAGCTAAGCCGTCCTACAAATACTGTCTTATTCCCTTGTGGGCGTATACCTTTTTCTGTGCCGTTTTATCAAAATTACTGGCAACGTGCTTTACGGCGTGGGAAGCTCCTTTTTCGCCATCATTGCGTTAACAAACTTGACTGCATTTAGGCAATCGTCCATATCCGCTGTTTCTACAGGGGTGTGAACATAGCGCGTCGGTATTGAAACGCAGCACGCCGGTATACCTCCTTTTGTCTTAAGCACGGCTCCAGCATCGGTTCCGCCAGCCCTCAGCACCTCGTTCTGGAATGGGATATCATTTTGATTGGCCACATCTTCCATAAATCTGCGTACAAATACCGGAATGATCGCCGATGAATCCATAACCTTTATCGTGGGGCCAGCGCCCAGCTTTACAGACATGCGCGATGATTTTGGCGTATCGCCCGTAAGCGTAACGTCAAGGTTGATTCCAAAGTCGGGAGAGATAGCATAGGCCGCCGTTGTAGCGCCTCTAAGTCCTACCTCCTCCTGCACGGTAAATACGGCGTATATGTCGTGCTCGCTTGTTGCGGTTCTAAAACTTTCAGCGACTATGGCGCAGCATACCCTATCGTCCAGGGCGCCGCACGCAAACCGTTTGCCCATGTCGACAAAGTTGGTGGCGTAAACCGCTATGTCGCCAATCTGAACCTTGGCCGCCGCTTCGTCGTATGACTCTGCTCCGATATCAATGAATAAGGTGGAGAGGTTAGCCTTATCTATACCCGCCTTTTCGGTTTCAAAATATACCACGCCGCGAACACCGTTTTCAAATACAACTTCGCGCGCTGCGCTTACGATGGGGCTGACTCCACCAACATTGGAAACTCGGAGGAACCCTTTTTCATCTATGTCGCATACGATCAGGCCGATCTGATCCATGTGTGCGCTTAGCATTATCTTCTTGCCGGAAGTGCCGCGCCTGATTGCAATAAGGTTTCCCATCACGTCGTTATAAATCTCATCCGCATGGGGCGAAACATATGCCTTAATTACGTCGCTTACCGTCTGTTCGCGGCCCGTTGCTCCATAAGCCGCCAGAATCTCTTTCAACATATCTTTAAACATGGTCAATTCTCCTTTTACTGGCTATTTATACGTTTTGAACGTTGTCCAGCACGCTGTTAAAGCGTTTTTCCGTCAAAAAACGGTCCGCTAGCATGTAGGCGCTGTTAAAATCGCTGATCGAGGCAACGCAAGCCGGCGAGTGTATATATCTGCAGGGTACGGAAATGCCGCCGGTAATTATTCCTCCGTTTGACAGATGGATCCGTCCCGCGTCGGTGCCGCCGCGCGTACCCTGGCGTATCTGCCAAGCTATGCCGTTACTCTGCGCGCAGTCCTTAAGTTCGTTTAGCATCTGGGGTCTCGTGATAGTTCCTCCATCCATAAACGATATAGCTGCGCCCTTTCCAACACGGGTAACCCATTGATGCCCGTGTGTCTCAGGCATGTCGTTGGCCGTCGTACCTTCAAGTATAAGCGCCAGCTCCGGCTTTACATTGTATGCCGCCGTCCTCGCGCCTCTTAACCCCAATTCCTCCTGCACGGTAAATACGCCGTAGAAGTCGCAGTCGTAGCTGTTTTTCAATAGCTCCATAACTATGGCGCATCCAACTCTGTCGTCCAGCGCCTTTGCCTTTATAAGCCCTTCGCCGAATTCGCTGAATTCGGTAGCAAAAGAAATATAATCTCCCAGCTTGACGTATTTTTGAGCGTCGGCCTTATCCTTGGCGCCAATATCAATGTACAGCTGTTTATGCTTATAAGCTTTTTCAAATTCCTCGCGGCTCTGGAGGTGTATCGCTTTTGAACCGATGACGCCAGGCACCTTGTCTTTGCCTATAACCACCCGTTTTGAGGGCACGACCCGCGGGTCGATTCCCGCGGCGGCGTAAGCTATAAGTCCGTCGTCGCGTATGCCGCGAACCATCATGCCAACCTCGTCCATATGCGCACACGCCATTATGCGCCTTTTAGCGCCTTTCTTATGCGCATAAAGGTTGCCCATTGCGTCCGTCCATACCTCGTCGGCATATTGAGATACGATATTCTTAATATATACGCGTACCTGACCCTCATCGCCGCTCACGCCGTTTATCTCAGTAAGTTCCTTTAATCGTCCAAGCATAGTTTTTCCTCCCAGTCGGATGTGATTCGGGCTATAAACTCGGAAACCACCTTTGCAGTCTTTTCAAGCGTGTCCAGGCTTAAAGCCTCGACCGTTGTATGCATATATTTTACAGGCGGCGATACAAGGCCTGTAGGAACGCCGCGCCGCGACATCTGCACGAAGTCGGCGTCCGTGCCCGAGAAGCCCATGGCAATTTCGGTTTCTGCCGCGATATTAAGCTCGTTTGCGGCATCCAACAGCATATCCGCTATCTTTGGGTGTATATTGCCTCCGCGGCATACGGCTATCTTATCGATTGCGCATGCGTCGAGCGGGTCGGCGCCGGGCTGGTCGGCATGGGTCACGTCAAGGATTATAGCCATATCAGGCTCCACGCTGTACGCGCCTACGCCGGCGCCTGGCCCGCCGCACTCCTCCTGTGTCGAGGCGCACAGCACCACCGAGCACGCCAGCTTACGGCTTGCCAGTATTTCGGCGCATCTGAACATGCAAGCAACCAGCGCCCTGTCGTCAAGCGTTTTGCCGGCTATCAAATTGTTCTTAAGCTTTAACGGCGCTTCAAGAGCGAAGGTGACTATATCGCCGACCCTTACCAGCTCTTTTACGCGTTTGGGGTCAAGCCCGACGTCGCAGCAAAGATCATCCATCTTGTATGCCGCGTCGGTTCCGCCCGTTATAAGGTGGGGAGGGACAGCGCCAACTATGCCCTTTAACGTTTCAACTCCGTGAACTACTACCTCGGATCCGGGCAGGACCCTTGGATCCACTCCGGCCACGGAACGTATGCGGAGCATACCGTTATCCTCAATATCCGTTACCATCATTCCGATCTCGTCCATATGCGCAATGATCATAACAACCGGCCTACCGGTTCCTATACGAGCAAATGTGTTGCCAGAAACATCATGCCACACATCGTTTGTGAAGCGCCTGAAGTATTCCTCAACCACTCCGGAAACGGTCGTTTCATGGCCGGTCACGCCATTGACGGTGACCAGATCGGATATTGCTTTGTACATATCCATCCATCAATTCTCCTTTTTAGCAAGGTTGAGGATATTATACCATGGATCATATAAAAAGGCTATAAATGGGTAGCGCCGTAGGCGCGGATTTATAGAATGTATGTTTTAACAATCTGTAAACAATGACTAACCCGCTTGTTTATGTATACAAAAAGCTATTATACTAAATACAGGAACGTTTATCGCGCTAATAAGACAAAAAATGACATTCGGGGGAGTTAATTAGATGAAACAAAGGTTAACAGGCGTCATCGCGGCCATTTTACTGCTGGCAGCAACCGGTTGTACTGAAAAGACGGAAATGGACGTCCCTTCAGGGACGGATGCAACGCAAAGGCCGTATGACATATTAATGCCTACATATGCGCCGGTCATATCTCCCTCGGACAATGATAGCACCCCTGACGCTGGAAAGTACAATCCGATGCAGCCTACCCCCACGCCTGTTGAACTATTGGATAAAGACTCAAATACCATTGAGTTTAAGTGGGAACGTATGCCGCGCGAAAGCACGGCGATCGTACTTGGCCAGTCATTCAGCGTTGAAGGGAAGATAATAAGCGATCAACCCATAACAAAGGTCAATCTAATCGTATGGAACGTAGGTGAAAACAGCAAAGAAATCGATGTTACTGCCCGCCAGGGCGATATGGGCTCCCTGGAATACTCCCTAAATGGTTATGAAGGCAGCCTGAACAGCATGGCTTCTTTTTCAAGGCTTCGGCCTGGGGAAAAAAGGATTGAACTGATCTGCTCAAACGGTGCTGAAACCGACGTGGTGCTGTGGCGGGCCAACTTTACCGTAAGCGAATGGGCTACGCTGACCAGGGATAAGATTCATACGACGGGATACGACGCTCTTCATGAGCTAATTGGTGATGATTCATTCCTGTTTAGGTATAAGCTGAGGGAAAGGGCGTCACGCCGAATATATATTGACGACGAATGGTATAACAGGTATATCAAGTCGATTGAGTTTGGCGGCCATAATTTTAAAGTTCATACGGCGGCTTATGATAAATTCAAGGAAGCGTTTGACTATATTAACGATTCTTGGGTATATATGAGCTATTCCGATGGCTCTTCCACAGGAGTTTTCAGGTTATCGGATATAGTTAAGCCCAACCCTGCTGACGGCGCGTATGTTGCGAGATTCCAGGATGCCTCCATGTCCAAAATCAGTCACCACAGCTTTGGCACATGTATAGACTTAAATTCTAATATACCTGTCAACCAAATCCGCGTTGATGCTGATGGAGTGGATACGAGCTGGGCTCAGATTAAAAATGCCATATCTATGCTGACATATGAAGGATTAAAAACCATTGAGGGCATTGATAACGTATATTGTTTCAGCTATTCGGGAGAAAGGCAGGGGCAAGGACTTGTACCGGACGCATTGATTAATTACATAATGCACGAGCTGGCGTTTGCGCGGGCGGGGTTTTACTGGGGCGGCTATTTTGGCAGCGGTTCGGATGCTATGCATTTTACGCTTACTGAGATAAATGATTCGCACGTAACCTATCCGGAATGGTCCGACGCCACGCCGGATCATGAAAGGGTTCGGAAGGTATTTGAATATGCCGGGTAATTAATAAGCCACAGCATTATTATATAGCCGGATTATTGAGGCGGGCACTGCGCATAAAAACTTTTAGCAGCGTCCGCCTATTGAGGACAAATTTTTTTTGGACCGCGATTCAGATTGCTATCATATGAGCAACCTATTATTTGAAGAATTCCGTTTAAAACCGGAGCTTTTCCAGCAATCAAAAGGAGTTCATATTATGCGTGGATTTTACGGAGGCGGCGGCAGGAAGGCGTATTTTGAGGGGTGGTACATAAAACAGCAAGCCGAAGAAGAAACAATAGCGTTTATCCCGTCGTTTCATGTGGATGAAAAGGGGCGGCGTTTTGCGCATTTGCAGGTGATAACGGCGTCCGGTTCCGCGGGAATTGAATATCCAATCGGGGAATTTTCGGCAAATCATAGCGCTTTGGATGTAACGTTGGGCAAAAACAGGTTTACGGAAAAGGGAATAGAGGTATCCTTTACAGCGGAAGGAATGAATATAGAAGGCTTTCTCAAGTTTGGAGAGTGGCATAGGCCAAACACCGATATTATGGGTCCATTTAGGTTTGTGCCGTTTATGCAATGCAGGCATGGGGTCTTCAGTCTCTTTCATGATGTCAGAGGGATGCTTGAGATCAATGGGAAACCGGTAGCCTTTGAAAACGGACATGGATATATAGAGGCGGACAGGGGGACATCGTTTCCCAGCGGCTACATTTGGACTCAATGCGGCTGGAGGGACGGGGGAGACCCGCGCTGCGTAATGCTGTCGATCGCTGAAATACCGTTTTTGGCGGGTAGGTTTACGGGATGTATAGGCAGCGTTTACTGTGAAGGAAGGGAATATAGGCTTGCTACTTACCGGCACGTTAAGATAGAACGGGCAGGAGCGTTGGGCTGCGAGGTGAGCCAGGACGCGCTGCGTCTTACAATAGACGTCCTAGATAAAAAACCACACGCGCTGCTTGCTCCAAGCTCCGGAAGGATGTCGAGGACTATTCATGAAAGCGTTTCATGCAGGGTGAGATACAGGTTTAGAATAGGGGAAGTCGAAAAATTCGACTTTATTAGCGACAGTGCCAGCTTTGAGCACGTTGAAGGATCATAACATATAGAAGATGACCTTCCATGTCTTGACACAGATTTCAATAAGTGATAATTTAGAAAAGGAATTTTTAAACTGTATTGTTCAGCGCCTCCAGTGGATTACAAACTGACGGGCCTGTGCTGGATACTGCGCAGGCATGTGCCGGATTTTTGGCAGCGACATGCAGGTTTATTCGTTTGCGGGACACGGTTTGTTTCGCGGCGTTTTATTTATAGCCTATTGGCATTAAAACGGCCCAAATGGGGGATAAGAACTAAAATATGAATGAAAAAAAGTTAAAAACAAATGAACAGATTGCATTGAGTACGTCAATACACAACATTGGAGCAAACGTCTTTTTATCGTTGGCAAAGCTGTTCACTGGGATTTTTGCAAAGTCAAGCGCGCTTATATCGGATGCTGTGCACTCCATAGCGGATGTCTTGGATACGGTTATAGTAATAATCGGGATAAAGCTGTCAAGCAAAGCCCCCGATGAAAAGCATCAGTACGGGCATGAGCGGCTTGAATGCGTTGCCGCAATCATACTATCGGTTATACTGTTCGCCACAGGCTTTGGCATTGGCTACGAGGGGGTAGCCAGCATAATTATGGGCGAGTATCTGGACAACCCTGCCCCGGGTGTGCTGGCTCTAGTAGTAGCTATAATGTCCATCGCCATAAAGGAATTTATGTATTGGCATATGCGAAGCGCGGCAAAGAGGATAAACTCAGGCGCAATGATGGCAGATGCTTGGCATCAGCGGGCCGACGCTCTTTCCTCAGTCGGCAGTCTTATAGGGGTTCTGGGCGCAAGGCTGGGAGCGCCGATACTGGATCCCATTATAAGCGTGCTTATCTGCGCTTTTATAATTAAGGCGGCGCTGCATATATTCATGGATGCCGTTAAAAAGATAACGGACGAGGCCTGCGACAAGGAAACTGCAGATAAGATAAGTGCCTTAATTCAAGTGCAGAGGGGCGTTTTAGGCATAGAAAGTTTGAAAACGCGCGTATTTGGCGACAAGATTTACGTTGACGTTGAAATTCTGGCGGACGGACGGATTGCGCTTTCGGACGCTCATATTATTGCCGAAGCCATTCACAGCTCTATTGAAAAGGAATTCCCGTCGGTTAAACATTGTTCGGTCCAGGTAAATCCGTCTAAAACATAGAGAAAAAACAACCCCAACGGACTGGGAACGGCAAATCAAAAACATAAGGGCAAATGATCTAATAAACAATGCGGCTATTTCCGAATGGTTTAAAAAGGCGCCTGGGGCGCCTTCTCTCGGATTCAATGCATTTTAGTATAAGGCGTTTTAGGCAAAACATATGATACGGCACAGCCGTCTAAGCACGGCCCCCAATATGCCAGCATAATGATTGAATTGAACGTTAAGAATACCCAAACGACCCCCCGTCGACATGCATTACCTGGCTGGTCATAAATGCCGAATCATCGGAGGCGAGATACACATAAGCCGGAGCTATTTCAAACGGCTGTCCGGCCCGTTTCATCGGCGTTTCCGATGTATATGTCCCAAACGTCGCAAGGTCCTCGGCTGGGAAGGAGGCAGGCTGCAGTGGAGTCCAAACAGGACCGGGCGCTACTGCGTTTACCCTTATGCCCTGCTTTATCACAGATCGTGCGAGGGATCTGGTCAGCGATACGATTGCGCCCTTTGATGCGCTGTAGTCGATAAGCCGGTCATTCCCCTGATAAGCGGTTATCGACGTAGTATTAATAATCGATGCTCCGCGCTTCATGTATGGCAGGGATGCTTTTATCAAAAAGAAAAATCCATAAACATTAGTTCTGAAAGTGTTGTCCAGCTGTTGCTCCGTTATATCCAGAATGCTGTTTTGTACAAATTGTACTCCATGGTTGTTTACCAGTATGTTAATGTCTTCAAACTGGTTTATGGTCTGGTCAACTGCGCGTTGGGCTTCTTTTTCCTCTCTCAAATCACAGGCAAGTAGTACGCATCGCGCCCCTAGCTCTTCAATTCGGTCCCTTGTTTCCTCCGCGTCTTTATGTTCGTCCAGATAAGCGATGGTAACGTTGGCCCCTTCCTTTGCAAATGCATATGCGATTGCCCTGCCGATTCCGCTGTCGCCGCCGGATATAAGCGCTGTCCTTCCGCTTAGTTTACCGCTTCCTTTATACCCCGGATTTTCTGAGATAGGCCTGGGATCCATAAGGTATTCAAAACCGGGTTGCCTGTCCTGATGCTGGGGAGGAAATGTAAGCCCTACATCGCGGCATTTGCGCTGATGCCCAAGGTATGGGTAAATAGGGTACATGGTTTAGCTCCTTTCAAGTGTTTATATGATAATTATTACGCCATATCACTGCTATCGATTCCTTAAGTAGGAACAATTTAACATATTGCATTAAGTTAGAATACGATAATCTGCAGGCCTGTTCCTGCTTTTGGAGCGTGGCCGCAAATAATCCAGAGGCTCGGGTGATGATTTTATGACGATAAGCTTATGCATGATAGTAAAGAACGAAGAAGAGGTGCTGGCGCGCTGTCTTGACAGCATAAAGGGGTTTGTAGACGAGATCATAATTGTAGATACAGGCAGCGATGATGATACAAAGCGGATTGCACTTAAATATACAGATAAGGTTTATGATTTTAAATGGATTGATGACTTTGCGGCGGCCCGCAATTATTCGTTTTCTAAGGCAACTATGCAGTATTGCATGTGGATGGACGCCGATGATGTAATCTTAGATTCCGACAGGGAAAAGCTGGCCGAATTGAAGACATCCGTTCCACCGGATACAGATATAATAATGATGAAGTACAACACTGCCTTTGATGAGGATGGAAGGCCAACCTTTTCATACTACAGAGAACGAATTGTAAGGAATAACGGTAAGAACATCTGGCAAGGAAGGGTTCATGAGGCTATTACACGATACGGCACAACGTTATATACAGAGGCGGCAGTTACACATAAAAAGCTTGGAGTGAACTACAGCGACAGGAATCTTAAGATCTATGAAAGGCAATTAGCTGATGGAGCTCCGCTTTCTCCACGCGATAAGTTTTATTATGGCCGCGAACTATATTATCACAATAGGTTTGAAGATGCGGTAGCCATTCTTAACGAATTCGTATATTCAGGCGAGGGTTGGATTGAAAACAGCATTGAGGCCTGCCGCGTTCTGTCGCTTTGCTATTACAGGCTCGACAATAGGGAAGACGCGCTCTTTGCGCTGTTGAAATCCATGAGGTTTGACACTCCGAGGGCAGAGATATGCTGTGATATAGGGTGGCATTTCATGCATGAGGAAAAGTATGAAAATGCTGCATTTTGGTATGAGCTCGCTTTGACGAGAAAGAGAGACGATGCTTCGGGGGCCTTTGTCTCCCCTGATTGTTATGGATACCTGCCCTGTATACAGTTATGCGTGTGTCATGACAAAATGGGAAACTTACAGCTTGCATACGAATACAACAAAATGGCTGGAGAATATAAACCCTATTCCGAAGCTTACCAGCTTAATAAAGACTACTTTATAAAAAAGGGAATAGGCGAATGACAATATATGAACACGGTTTCATGCCCATTTGAATATATTATCGATAACGATGTATACATCGTCATTTGTCAGGAGTTATGTGCCTGGCATTAGCAAGTAAAGGAGTGTATTAAGTGAATCAGTTTCCTTCTAATAATGGATTTCCATGTTGCCCAGGATGCGGAAGACCATGCAACTGCTGTTGCTGCAATAGAGGGCCGACGGGTCCAACGGGGCCTACAGGCCCGACCGGGCCTATGGGCCCCATGGGCTTTCCAGGCTTAACAGGCCCAACAGGTCCAACCGGTCCAACTGGAGCAACGGGTCCAACAGGTCCGACAGGCCCCACAGGGCCGACAGGTCCAACTGGAGCAACGGGGGCAACCGGAGCAACTGGGACTGGTGCAACTGGTCCAACAGGCCCCACGGGGCCAACAGGTCCAACCGGAGCGACTGGTGCAACAGGTCCCACGGGGCCGACAGGTCCAACCGGAGCAACCGGAGCAACTGGGACTGGTCCAACAGGCCCAACAGGTCCCACGGGGCCTACAGGCCCAACTGGAGCAACCGGAGCAACTGGGACTGGTGCAACTGGTCCAACAGGTCCCACGGGGCCGACAGGTCCAACCGGAGCGACGGGAGCAACCGGAGCGACGGGGGCAACGGGACCTACCGGATCTAATGAAAACTCTGCAGAATGCGCCTGTATACAACAGATGCGCAATATACTGCGGCAAATCATCCAGCTTTATCCAACGGACAATATTGTAGTTGCGATGGAAAGCGGCAATAATGCAAGCGGGCGCGCCGGTTCGTTGCTTCCGGGGCCGAATTCTAACCCGAATTCCGGTTTGCTTCAGCTTGTCAACAATCAGGGAAGCCCTCAGGAGGCTGTGTCAATTTGCAGGATCGTCTCCGTAAGGATAACGAGCGCGGTCTACAATAATGCTATAACATACCTGCCCGCACCGGTGCCGGCGCCAGAGGGCTGTGGCAAGGATTGTGAAGCGGCAGTGCGTTCATACCTTCCTGTCGGCACAACGGGCGTAGATATAAATTCCGGCGGTCAAACGGTCGCTCAGGGTACGGTATTAAAGAACGAATTTGGCATGCTGGTTGTGGTAGGCCCCAACAACAGCGACCCAACGTTTGTATCCACATGTAAGGCTGAAATACTCAACAAATAGGCTTTGCCCTCAATATGGTGCTAAGTGGACACGGTTTTGCTTGTGCATGAATATATTATTAGGACGGTATATATATCGTCATTGACCAGGTGACTTACAACCCTGGCATTAAGAACAAAAGGAGTGTATTGAAGTGAATCAATTTCCTTCTAATAATGGATATACATGTTGCCCAAGGTGCGGAAGGCCGAGCAACTGTTGTTGCTGCAGACCCGAAGGTCCAGCGGGATCCACGGGTCCAACAGGCCCGACAGGCCCTATGGGTCCCATGGGATTCCCTGGACTGACGGGTCCGACGGGTCCCACGGGTCCCACCGGTTCAACCGGTGCTACAGGCGTGACTGGAATTGGAACAACCGGAGCAACAGGCCCGACGGGACCAACGGGGCTAACAGGTCTCACCGGACCAACGGGGGCAACTGGCCCTGCGGGTCCAGGATTAAATGACGCGGAAGTATTCGATCCCAACAACTCGCCGAACTATCCTGTTGGTGATATTATTATATACAACGGCAGTCTTTACAGAGTAACCACTGATTCTCCGTCCGGTACTCCCGATACTTCACCCGATTATGAACTTTTGACCGTTACAGGCCCCACTGGCGCAACCGGCCCAACGGGGCCGACAGGTGAAGCCGGAGCGGTAGGAACAACCGGCCCCACTGGCGCGACAGGTCCAACCGGCCCAACGGGCGACGCGGGAGCGGTAGGTGCAACAGGCCCCACTGGCGCGACAGGAGCGACGGGCGACGCCGGAGCGGTAGGTGCAACCGGCCCGACTGGCGCGACAGGAGCGACGGGTGAAGCGGGAGCTGTAGGCGCAACCGGCCCCACGGGACCGACAGGCCCGACGGGCCCGACAGGCGACGCCGGAGCGGTAGGAACAACCGGACCCACTGGCGCGACAGGCCCAATGGGACCGACAGGCGACGCGGGAGCTGTAGGCGCAACCGGACCCACTGGCGCGACAGGCCCGACGGGTCCGACGGGCGACGCCGGAGCGGTAGGTGCAACCGGCCCCACTGGCGCGACAGGTCCAACGGGACCGACAGGTGATGAGGGAGCTGTAGGCGTAACCGGCCCCACTGGTCCGACAGGCCCGACGGGACCGACAGGTGATGAGGGCGCTGTAGGTGCAACCGGCCCCACTGGCGCGACAGGTCCAACGGGACCGACAGGCCCGACGGGTTCAACAGGACCGACAGGCGACGCGGGAGCTGTAGGAACAACCGGACCTACTGGCGCGACAGGCCCGACGGGACCGACGGGCGACGCCGGAGCGGTTGGCCTTGCCGGCCCGACGGGACCGACAGGTCCCACGGGAACATCGGTAACAACCAATAGTATGAGCGCACTAAATACTCAGGGATCGACCATTGCGGTTATCCTTGGTGGAACAGCAGTACCGCTTCCAGATGAACAGAATTTGGATAATTTTACAGTTAACGGGGCAAATACGATTTTCACGGTTCCGGAAACCGGAAGATACATAATAACATACCGTGTTGCTACTACAGCCGCCCTGTTGCTTTCGTCGCGCGTTATGCTAAATGGAGCTGCATTACCAGGAACCACTATTGCTCCAGCAGTTTCTATAAGCAGCTTTTCTGCGACTAGGATCGCTAGCCTTACCGCGGGGGACACTCTGGAGTTACAGCTCTTTGGACTTGTGGGCGCGGCAGCTCTGCAGGGAGGCGTTGGAGCAAGCTTAAACGTTGTACGTTTGAGCTAGGATACAAGATAGGGACTTCCTTAAAGCCAAAAAACACCTATCGGGCGTTCAGCTATGCCTAACCTTTGGGGGATTCAATCGGCGCTGGTTCAGTGTACAAGAGTATCAGCTAACCGTTATAGTCTCAATAACGCTTGACAGGGATCAATAGGCTTAAAACCTGCGGCAGCATCTTGATGCTGCCGCAAAAGTTTCGATTTTTATCAGTACGTTTATTAATGTTTAAAAAAGATACAGTATATAAGCGATATATGCTGCGATTAATACTATGCCTTGCCAACGCATCATTTTGCCCCGAATTATGGCGGGAATACACAGTACCCCCATAATAAAGGCGATGAGCGGGAGTTCTATGGATAGAATAGTGCTGGGAAAAACAATAGGGGAGATAGCTGACGCAAGGCCGCCTACAAGCAAAAGATTTAATATATTTGCTCCAACTATATTGCCTATTGAGAGTGCGCCGTGTCCCTTAAGAAGAGCGTTAATCGCCGTCATCAATTCGGGAAGCGATGTGCCAAGGGCCACAAGGGTCAGGGATATTACCCGTTCGGGAACTCCGATATATCTGGCTATTACCGGCCCGTAGGTTACAAGCAGGTGGGCTCCGGCATATAAAAAACATCCTTCGAGAATCAGCAAGCAAATATCGACAAATGTAGACCCCTTTACTGGCTCTGCGGCAATGTCAGCGCCGGCCCCCCTTAAGGTGCGTATGGTATATACAATACAAAGAATTACCATGAGGATTCCACACAGCCTAGGAATCCCGCCAAACGCCATTGCGAGTATGAAGTAAATCGTAAGAAAGATGAAAAAGTTAATCGTGCCGGATGCAAACGACCTACGGTCCAAAGGGGAAGGACGGATTGTCTGCGTTATGCCGGCAATAAAAGCGGCGTTGCAAATAACTGAGCCAAGGGCATTGCCAAGAGCCATATCAACATGTCCGTGAAAAGCTGCGGTTGCTGAAAACATTACCTCGGGAAGCGTCGTTCCAAAGCTTACCATGGTAGCGCCGATAATAATTTCCGGCACCCGAAACCTTTTTGCCAGCCTCAAAGCTGTATCAACAAAGAGGTTGCTGCCGACCACAAGTATAACCAAGCCGAGCAAAAACAAAAGGATCGATAATAATAAAGGGGTCATGCAAACATGCCTCCTAACAGTTAGGTATACATAAAGCATATGCGCGTCCGGAGCGGAAAAACACGCTCATGTAATAAGCGTCATATAGGGAAAATCCGGCGCGCCATTAAAGAATCGAATTTGGCGTACCGGATCAGACGGTATATCTATATGTCAAAAGCTATATTATTTGATATCCTCCGGATCAAACCAGGTTAATCCGCCGCTGTAGTCGAAGTGTTCGGTTTTAAAGATGTCTCCGTCTATGGTCAAATCAATGGACTTTAGGTTATAAAACTCAATAAACGTATTTGAGAATGCGGCAATGGTAAGTCTCGCATCGCGCGCTGAAAGACTGTTGAGATAGTCTGTAAACGCTTGAGACATGTCAGCCTTTAGGAACCGGTCACCAAATTCCTTAGTGACGGTATAGCCGTCAGTAGTTACTTTACCGTTATCCTCTATGTTGAAGCTGTTAAAGACGAGGTCCTGCGGCAACACTCCATTTTCACACAGCGCATTCAGCAGCGCATCGCTGCTTCCTTTAATGTTCACAGTTGAATATGTCAGCTTTAAATTCTCATAATCAGGGATATAGACTTTAGCGTCAATAAACACCGGCGCTATTTCCGCCAACGAATTCTCTATATCTGGTTCGTGTGGCGGATCACCTCCGGACATCGCCAATGCCCCTATCGCAAGAGCCGCCACAAGGCATGTGGCTATTGGAATTAAGATTTTCAACTTTTTATTCATATTCATAACCTTTCTCCTACTTTTATGTTCGCTAGAGTTTGCAATGTTCCTAAACATACGTTCCCTAGCCGCTGCGTCGGGCGATACCGTATCCCATGCATTTATAATACGATCATCCTTCATTAAAATCGCCTCCCAGTTTGTTCCTTAATAACTTTCTTGCCTCGCTTAAATGGTTTCGTATGGTAGACGGGGGCCTATGAAGCATCCCCGCTATTTCCTTGCTGGTATAACCTTCATAGTAGTAAAGGTACACCGCTGTTTTATATCTTTTTGGAAGTGCAAGCACCGCCTCCAGCGTTTCATCTATCGCTGGGGATTGATTACCGGAATATAGCTCACGGCATTCATCCATGTCAATCCGTTTTCTCCACCAATGCCTCAATAGGTTTTTGCACATATTGGTTGAGGTTACTATGAGCCAGGCCTTTTCGTGCTCTTCATCATTGAACTTGCCCTTATACTGGATTAGTTTCAAAAACGTGCTTTGAACGATATCCTCCGTATCGGCCGGATTTTTTAAGTAGGCGAAGCAAACGCGGTATACGGTATTAACATGACGAGCATATATATCCGCTATTTCTTTGTCCGTACGCAACAAAGTATCTGCCATTTTACCTCTCCTTTCACCTATAAAACAATTCAGAATGCCAAAGTGTCGGGAAAAAACAAATAGATTTCTAAAATATATTTTTACCCATTATACCTCAGCCTATCGATTTGGGCGATAAGAACCTGAAACAACAATATAGCTTTTGGCCCGTACAGCACGGCTTGCAAACACGAGCCGCAAATGCTAAAATAGCGAACGGTATTTGGCGGGGCTGGTCAAAAGCATATTATAATGCCGGCCGATGCTGAATAAGCCATTAGATCGGGCAGGAAATTGCATGAAACGCATAAGGCTGATAATAGAATACGATGGAACGGGTTACGTCGGCTGGCAGATACAACCCAATGGAATCGCCGTTCAATACGTGATTGAGCGGGAGCTAAACAAGCTTACTGGCGAGAACTGTGTCCTTCACGCTTCCGGAAGAACCGACAGCGGAGTGCACGCGTACGCGCAGGTAGCCCATTTTGATACGGACAGCCGGATTCCGCCGGAAAAATTTGCGTACGCGCTAAACGTCGGCCTTCCACTTGATATAAGGATAAAGTACAGCGGCGCTGTAGATTCCGGCTTTCATTCAAGGTTTGATGTGATAAGGAAAAGCTATATATACAGCGTGTTGAATTCGCCCCATTCATCAGCCTTTACAAGAAATACGGCCCTGCATGTGCACTATCCTCTCGACATCTCGAGTCTAAATGCGGCTGCCGGCGTATTCATTGGCGAGCATGATTTCATGGCGTTTAAATCTTCCGGATCCATGGTTAATAACACAGTAAGGACCATTTACAGATCTGCTTGGAGCAGGAACGGCGATATGCTTTACTATGAAGTTACCGGCAGCGGCTTTTTATATAACATGGTCAGGATTATGGTTGGAACGATGCTTGAGATTGGCATGGGCAGATATGATAAGGGCTGTATAACAGAGGCTTTTAAAAAAGGAGACCGAAGTCTGCTGGGGATAACAGCGCCGGCAAAGGGACTGGCCCTTGCCAGGGTAGAATATGCGGATTTTGATACTGATATGGCAGTGGGGGAATTCATATCAGGGTTTCGATGAGGGGAAGTCTCTTCCAATATAAGATTATAAATAAACAAACGTAAGCGTAAATTAATAATACGGGCCCGTGTGCAATTTTGCGGCATAGTTTTATTGCAACAAAAAGACATTGCAATTCAGCATTGAGGTAAGAAAGACCAAGTAGAGGTGCCCAAAATTTGTTGTATTAAATTAAAAGCAAAAGGGTGCTATAAAGAGAAAAAGCCATGGATATGATATAGGCTTGCGCGCTATGATCATTAAATAGATCTATTTAATCAAGACCTAACTCTAAATAAGCAATCATATTGTTGCCCTGCGCACAAGGCGCGTATAGAACAAAGCCACAGCCAGTGAAAGGCTGTGGCTTCATTGCTAAAAGCGCCCTAAGGGCCTTTATTACATTTCAATTTTCAGCGCTTTCCTTATGCCGATTATTGCAAGGGTGCCCAATACTACTCCACATGCATATTGAATCAAGTTAAACGGTATGCCTACAGCGGCTGTAGCAGCGCCTGCGATCACGGTTTCATATACAAAATAGCCAAGCGGCATTATAAGTCCGGCTAAGGGCAGGGCGGCAAACTTGGTCTTGCCGTTAAAGCGTTTCATTATCATAAACGCAACAAGCGCCATGCACCCTTTGATGATAAAGGTTGCGGGCGCGTACACCATTGCGCCAAGGAGAACGTCCGCGAGCGCGCTGCCTATTCCAGCGCATGCGGCACCCCACCAGCCGCCGATCATATATGCGCAAAGATATACGGCCGCGTCGCCGGCATTCATGTACGCTCCAGAGAAACCTGGTATGGGAATGGATAAAAACATCGTGGCCACTGTCACTATAGCTGTGAGCACGCCGCACGCAACCGGTTTATAATACTTATTCTTAACTAAATCCTTCATAGATTACACCCTCCCTAAATATGATCGGTAGCCGGATTCTTTATCCACTGTATTTAGAAGCGGTTCGCCGGCAAGATACAGGCTCAGGTTTCTGGCTGATATATCAACTATACGATCCAGGGTTTGTTTAAGATGGAAAAAGCCGGACACATGCGGGGTAATTACCGCATTTTTCAGGTTCCACAGCTTATGCTCCCGCGGAAGGGGTTCAGGGTCTGTTACGTCAAGACCACATAGAAGCTTACCGCACTCAACATAGTCCGCTAGCGCATCGGTATCAAGCGCGTTTCCTCTGCCGACGTTTAGTATGATCGCGCCCTGCTTCATTAGCTTTAGCCTCTCCCGACCGATCATCCTTTGCGTGGCGTCAGTGCCGGGAACTGACAGAGCCGTCACATCTGCGCGGGGCAGAAGCGAGTCGAGTGATTCAGAAGTATATAATTCGTCAACATAATCGGGTTTGTCGTGAAGGGATCTCCTAATGCCTATGGTATATGCGCCGAGGGCTTTGCATTTGCGCGCAAACTCCCCGCCTATGTCTCCAAGCCCCACCGACAGGACGATCGCGCCCTCAAGGGATGCGACGGATCCCTCGTCGCGCCACAGCCTCTCGATCTGGTTGTCCCTGTATTGATGCAGGCGCTTCATAAGCATAAGCGTCATGCCGAGCATATGTTCGCTGATTGCCAGGCCGAACGCGCCGCTGGCGTTTGTAAGTTTGACCCCGTCAGGTATTAGCTCAGGATATCCGTCGGTTCCCGCCGTATTCAACTGAAGCCATTTCATTTTACGGGCATATTTGATTAGATAATGAGGTATATTGCCGATTATTACGTCTGTACCATCCACGTCTTCAGGGGCAAGATCATCCTGATTTTTAACGGTAAAGCGTACATCATGCGCGCTGCCGGCTGCATATGCGAGCTTATTCATATGCTCTTCATTCGCCGGTATTGTAACAAGAATATCCAACATCGGTGTCGCCTCCTTGCTTTGCTGCGCCCATTATAACGCCTTGCGCAAAAACATGCAATATGATGAATTAACGATTATATTCAATTATTGTAGTACTATATAGTGAATTAACTGCCTATTTTTTAATTGATATAATTAAGAATGATTAAGAGATTCCGCTGTAAATTGACTATATGCACGATCCTCGTAATATGCTATAATAATTTATATAATGACAAATTTATAGAAATGGAAACAAAATTGTAATGAAAAGCTTTTTAATATCATCTATTGTTGAGCTTATAATTGGTGTATTAGCCATCCTTGCGTTTATAGTGCTCTTAATAAGTGGCGAGAATATGAAAAGTTGGATAATAACTTTAATACTGGCCATAATATTGATAGCAAGCGGCATAAACAGCATTAAATTATACAAAGATGCAAGTTCCAATATGTCGGAATTTATAAATGAAGTAAAGCATGAAAGTAAAGATGGCAGTAACGCTTAATTTTGGAACGCGGCTTGACACTGGAACAGTTAGCGGAGCAGACATACCTTTTCGAGCCTGCGTTGGGGAGCTATGAAGAGGACTGCTTCAAAGACATCAGCCATTATACCATTGTCAAGCTGGCGAAGTTTTACGGCGTTACCCCGATTAACTGTTAGGATCGGCTCAAATAAGAAATACTCAAATGCTGTTTCTTGGGCAGCCAAAGGGGACTTTTTACAAAAAGTCCCCTTTGGCGAGGTATGGGGCAAATACCCCAGTATCCAGCCTGATAGCTGCTTGCATTTGAAGTTTTTGCTGTTAACCTCAGTTCGTGCTGTACAAGCGAAGCGCATTGCCTTGGCGATTTTGCGGGTTTTTCCGCCAGGGAACCCGAATGACGGGAGGCAAAACCCGTAACCTTAAAAAAGCGGCGCGCCGCTTTTTGACACGCTGAGCGGAACGTAAAACTGGCTGCATATTTTAAACTGGCCTAAAGTCAGTTTAAAACGCGAAACTGCTATGATAAACCGGTATTTGCAATTATATGTATACTCAGATATAATTATAGCTGTTTTATCAAGCATGGAGGAAACGTATGGATAACATCAATATGCAGGCAAGGGAAGCGATTAACGAGCTTCTCAGCGCCGCCGTAATGCTGAAAAAGGGGGACATCGTCGTTGTAGGCTGCTCAACAAGCGAGGTTGGAGGGCGGCTGATCGGCACAAATTCAAGTTTAGATGTTGCCCGCGAAATAATGGAAGCTTTTTATGGCCCCATCACTGATAGGGGATTATATCTTGCGGTTCAATGCTGCGAACATTTAAACAGGGTCCTCGTTGTAGAAAGGGCGTGCATGGAGCGTTATGACCTTACCCAGGTATGGGTACGCCCTCAGCTGCATGCAGGCGGAGCCTTTGCAATGCAGGCCATTGAACGCTTCAGTGATCCGGTAATTGTGGAGGATCTTAGGGGTAAGGCTTCCGCTGGAATAGATATAGGAGGAACGTTTATTGGAATGCATATGCATCCTGTGGTTGTACCGATACATACGAATAAAAGAAAACTTGGCGAAGCAAATGTAACCATGGCGCGCACCAGACCAAAGTATGTTGGGGGGCCAAGGGCCGCCTATGATGAAATGCCGGTTTCTCCCCACTGATTCTTTATTTATTAGATGACTTGGCAGATGGAAGGCGCATGACGCCTGCCCGAATGGTAAGCCTAACCAACTAAGCATTCGTAGCTTTTGGTATTAATGCGTGGCTCACACGCCTAAACGCTTGGGCTTCATCGATAATCCCAGGAGGATATTTTACAGCGGTGTTTTGCCAGGGCGAGGCGGGCGTTGAAACCGGCAGCCGCGCATACATAAACGGTGTCTCCGTATAAATGAATACTGTTTAATTGCTGACCTTTTTATGTGTTTTAAACGGAATATTCTATCACGGCTAAGGGGTCTATATGTCTGAAATGCTTCACTCTTTGTCCGCCGTCCTGCTGGTACTTATGATTATATCCGTCGGGTATGTGTTTGGCCGGTTTGGGTGGATGCGAAAAGAGCACAAAAAGTTTGTAATAAAGCTGATTATAAATGTTGGCATGCCAGCGTTATGCGCCTATAATATTTTTACGCAGTTTTCCAGCGAGATGTTAAGCGGCACGGGCTATCTGGTGCTGCTTCCTATACTGTCAATGGCCACCACCCTTATCCTTGGCGTTTTGCTTTCCAAACTGCTTAGAATTGAGCGCATACGCAGGGGCGGATTTATCGTGATGTGCGCGTTTTCAAACTCAATCTTCGTAGGACTGCCGATGTGCAGGGAATTGTTTGGAGAGGCTGCGGTGCCATATGTAATGTTTTTTTACCTTGTCAACACATCGTTGTTTTGGACTATAGGAAATTCATTGATACAGCGTTCTGGTGATAAGGAGGGTACAAAGCACAGCTTTATAAATGACGCTAAAAGGATGGCGACCCCGCCGCTCATCACGCTGTTGGTCTGCATACCGCTGCTGCTGATTGGATTTGAACCCCCAAAGCTTTTAATAAGCTTTTGCTCATATCTTGGAAACATAGTTACACCCTTGGCGCTTCTGTACGTTGGATATCTTCTGTTTGAGACGGGTATAAAAAACATAAGGATAGATAGGGGAATGACGGCTGTATTGCTAATGCGGTTTATTGTTGCCCCGGCAACGATGCTTTTGTTATGCAAAATGGTGGGATTCAGCGGAATTGGAGAAAGCGTATTTGTTATTGAGGCGGCTATGCCTGTGATGACGCAGGCCGTTGTAGTTGCGTCGAGCGTCGAGGCGGATGAAAGGTATGTAGCCGCGGGAATGAGCCTGACGACGCTTGCGTGCTTTATAGCGGTGCCGCTTCTGATGCTGGCGGTTGGATCGCTTAGCTAGAGCGTATAATATTCTCAATCCTAAATAATGATATTTATTATAAATGTGTTTGTATAATTCCCTGCTGTTTAGGAAAAACTTATGAACAGGAGGGGATATTTATGCGTATTTTTAACGGTGAAACTTCAAAGAAGACTATTGTGATGTTGGCATGTATATCAATTTTCATTTTCATGTCAGGACTTGGCATAGGATATCTCGTATTTGGAGGCAGCGAAGCTGCCGAGCTGCCCAACGATACGGATAACGTAGCAAATATGGGACCAAAGAGCGTGCTCCCTGAAACGAAAGTCATATTTGAATATAGTTTTTTGGAGTGCGGACATACCATAACCCGTAGCCCGACGGCGTCTTTAACGGGAATGACCGAGGATGAAATAAAAAAGATGTATCCAGGCTATACGATAGTGCAGTTTGCAAAAGAAAACCTGCTGATGCAGTGTAATATCGAAGGCCATTGTCCGGATCATTATCTGCTTAAGCTGGAAGATGGACGTCTGTATGTATATAGAACCGATGAGGTAACACTGAAGCCAGAGCAGCTGATGAACCTATCCATCGACGTTACGAGCGTTGACGAAACCGCGGTAGAAGCCCTGTCAAAGGGCATAGCGTTTAGCTCCCTTTCGGACATAGACATATATCTTGAGAACCTTGATAGCTGACGAACCGCCGCCTGTCAGTTGTTGCCGTTATGTATGCAGTTGTCTATAGCAATTACAATGGCAACGAAAAAGGCGGCGTTGCTGTCATCCTGAACTGCCAGACAGTAGGAATCGCCCCATGACAGCCATTTTTTGTCTATTCGGCCCAGCAGTGAACCATTGCACATGATGTCAAAGCACATCCCCCAGATATCCCCGTTTATTTCAAACATGCCGTACTGGCTTTCTATTGAAATGCTGTGGGAAAAAAGCGTAAAGCGCTTGTGGATTGTCGCGCACTGAACGCCGCCGGAATATATCGCGTACTCCGGCATAAATCTAAGCAGTTTGCGTGTAATAAAGAAAACCTCGCTACCTGAGGCATCAAAGATATGAAGCTTTGAACCCCAGGTAAAAATCTCTCCCTGAACGCTGAATATAACGTTTCCGTCGCCGTCGGTAACGTTATATCTATCACCTATGGAGAACACCTTTTGCTTAATATAGAGCTTCATGATTCACCTCCTCCTCGCGTTGCCCTTTATATTAATCCAGCCTAAACTTTCTATAAATAATAGCATTCATCTGGATTCACTTCAATGCTTAAATAACTAATATGTTATCGATCAAAATTTACAAATGCGTATAAAAACCTGATTACAAAGTTATGGTTTTTCAGACGCTTGTCCTCTCAAATCATCGTTTTCCAACAAATATATCCCCATTATAATAATGTAGGCCCTTTATTTTCTCAACCACATATGTTAGTATCATTCTGATGCGAAATTATCGCTGTTTATTTTTAAATATGCCCTTTGGTGGGGGCGATATATCGAGGAGGTAAGGTAATGGCCAACGAGAACAGCACTCGGAAGGAACAGTTTAAAGAGCTAGACAGAATCATCGAGCAGTGGAAGGATGAGCCTGGCGGCCTGTTGCCCATTATGCAGGGCGCGCAGGAGATAATCGGCTGCGTCGATGAGGAGGTGCAGAACTACATCTCCGAGAAGACGGGCGAACCAGTTTCTACAATATATGGTGTGGCCACGTTTTATTCACTCTTTACCCTTGAGCCCAGCGGAAAATATACTATCGGCATGTGCCTTGGCACAGCCTGCTATGTAAGAGGAGCGCAGCTTATAATTGACGAGCTTGAAAAGCAGCTTGGCATCAAGGTCGGCCGTACCACCGAGGATGGCATGTTTACGCTTAACGCCACGCGCTGTATAGGCTGTTGCGGTCTGGCGCCGGCAATGATGATAAATGACGACGTCTACGGCAGGCTGGTGCCCGGAGATGTAAAGGACATCATCGAGAAGCACCGCCAGATGGGGTAAAACCATGCTGATGAAGGAAATTGCCCTTCATATAATGGACATCGCCCAGAATTCCATAAGCGCCGGAGCAACCCTTATAGAAATTGAGGTTACTGTCGACCACGATAGGGACGCTATTTTTACCTCCGTCAAGGATAATGGTTGCGGAATGGATGAGGAAACGGTCGGCAGGGTGGTAAGCCCGTTTGAGACGTCACGAACCACGCGCAAGGTTGGATTGGGGATACCGTTTTTTAAGATGGGCGCAGAGGAGTGCGGGGGAAAATTTGAACTTAGCTCCAAGCCGGGCGAAGGGACGTATATAAGCGCTTCTTATGCCATATCAAATATAGACCGTCCGCCCCTTGGGGACATGGCGGAAACGATGCTTGCGCTGGCCGCCTGCAACGAGGGGGTTAACTTTGTATACAGGTATACGGTGGATGAAAAGGAATTTAGCTTTGACACAAGGGAAATACGCTGTATACTCGGCGAGGGAATACCGCTGAATCTCCCCGATGTAATGGCATGGATGCGTGAATATCTGGATCAGGGCATTGAAGAATTAAACGGAGGTATATAAATAATGAAATCATTACAGGAACTTGAAGCTATTCGCAAGAAGACGCTTGAAAACATCAATCTGCGTAAGGACCATAACGGCACCAGGGTTGTAGTAGGCATGGCGACATGCGGCATTGCTGCGGGAGCGCGGCCGGTGCTTGCGGCATTCATGGACGAGGTAGCAAAGCGCTCGCTAAACAATGTGGTTGTCGCCCAGACCGGCTGCATAGGCGTTTGCAGGCTTGAGCCAATAGTTGAGGTATATAAGCCTGGAGAAGAAAAGGTCACCTATGTTAAAGTCAATCCTGATATGGTTCCGCGTATAGTTACCGAACATATAGTCAACGGCAGGGCGGTTGATGAATATACGATCGGCTATTACGAATCAAACCATAAATAAGCTGTAGGAGGTTCTTATAATGGATTTTTACCGTTCACAAGTATTGGTATGTACGGGCACCGGCTGTACTTCCTCCGGCTCACCGAACATAATAAAGAAATTTGAAGAGGAAATAGCCAAGGCTGGCCTTGAAAAAGAGGTTAAGGTAGTACATACGGGATGTTTTGGCCTGTGCGAAACAGGGCCGGTAGTTATCATCTATCCGGAGGGAGCGTTTTACAGCCATATCAAGGTTGGCGACGTGGAGCGCATAGTAGCGGAGCATCTGCTCAAAGGCCGTATTGTTACCGACCTACTCTACAAAGAGAGCGTCACAGAGGAAAAAGAAATCCGTTCGCTGGACGAGGTTGATTTTTATAAAAAGCAAAGGCGTGTTGCGCTGCGCAACTGCGGCGTAATCGACCCCGAGAATATTGATGAATATATAGCGTTTGACGGCTATGCGGCGCTGGCAAAGTGCCTGACCGAGTTGTCACGTGATGAAGTCGTTGACATCATAAAGAAGTCGGGGCTTCGCGGACGTGGAGGCGGAGGCTTCCCGACGGGATTGAAGTGGCAGCTTGCCAAGCAGCCTGAAAGCGATGTGAAATACGTCTGCTGCAACGCTGACGAGGGCGACCCGGGCGCGTTTATGGACCGCTCCGTACTTGAGGGCGACCCGCACAGCGTGCTCGAGGCGATGGCCATAGCGGGATACGCTATCGGCGCCCAGCAGGGTTATATATATGTAAGGGCCGAGTATCCAATAGCCGTTAAACGTCTGCGCATAGCAATAAAGCAGGCCCGCGAAAACGGCGTGCTCGGCGACAACATATTCGGAACCGACTTCTGCTTCGACATAGACCTGAGGCTTGGTTCAGGCGCGTTCGTATGCGGAGAGGAAACCGCGCTTTTGGCTTCAATAGAAGGTCAGCGTGGCGAACCGCGTCCGCGTCCTCCGTTCCCCGCTGTAAAGGGCCTGTTTGGAAAGCCCACGCTTTTAAATAACGTTGAGACGTATGCAAACGTATGCCAGATAATACTTAAGGGGCCTGAATGGTTTGCGTCCATGGGAACCGAGAAGAGCAAGGGCACAAAAGTTTTCGCTTTAGGCGGAAAGATCAACAACACCGGACTGGTTGAAATCCCGATGGGGACAACGCTTCGTGAGGTGATTTACGATATCGGGGGCGGTATTCCAAATGGAAAGAAGTTCAAAGCCGCGCAGACGGGCGGACCTTCAGGCGGATGTATTCCGGCTGAGCACTTGGATATCCCGATCGACTATGACAACCTTATCTCAATAGGCTCAATGATGGGATCCGGCGGAATGATCGTCATGGACGAGGACAACTGCATGGTAAACATCGCAAAGTTCTTCCTTGAGTTCACGGTCGACGAATCCTGCGGCAAATGCCCTCCGTGCAGAATCGGCACCCGCAGAATGCTTGAAATACTTAACAAGATAACCTCCGGCAAGGGCGAGCCTGAGGATCTCGACCGCTTGGAAAAGCTTGCGATAAACATCAAAAACTCGGCTCTCTGCGGATTGGGGCAGACTGCGCCTAACCCTGTGTTGAGCACCTTGCGCTATTTCCGCGACGAGTATGAGGCTCATATATTTGAAAAGCGCTGTCCGGCGGGCCAGTGCAAGGCGCTGCTTAACTATTCGATTGATCCGGACAAGTGCAGGGGCTGCTCACTGTGCGCAAAGGTATGTCCTGTCGGGGCTATCACAGGAGAGATTAAGAAGCCGTTTGTGATAGATACTTCAAAGTGCATTAAGTGCGGCGCATGTATGGAAAAATGTAAGTTTGGCGCTATCAGCAAAAAATAACGATTGAGTTTAACAGCTTGGCCTAAAGCAGTATCCAGTTAAGGATACTGCTTTTTGATTTGCGGCTTAATTTGATAGAAGGCAATAATAAGTGTTATAATTACGTACTGCATATATAAAAGAGGGTTTTGAGATGAAAAGACTTTTGTCCTCATTAATTTTGGTTGTGGTATGTATATCGCTTATACCGGCATGTGGAAAGGGCGTTAACGAACCGGCCAATATTGAGCTTACCTATTCGGACGGCGCAATACGATATATAGTGGCAAAAAACAGGTGGAATGGGTCCATATACGACCGCGAGGATACGTTTAAGCTCTTTATTGACGGCGGTTACGGCATTATAGATACCATGGCCGGTGGCGAGATATATATTTGTTTCCCATCGACGGTCCCTGACAAGGTAAAAATAGAATACTATTTACTAGGAGATAACGAAATGGTGAGTAACCCCAGCTCCGGGCCAAGGGAGATAGAAATTCATTTTAAGCTTAAAAGGGCCTATTTCGTTATCCCATCAAAAAGCCAGAGTGGAGATTCAGATATGAGCGGCGGGTTGGGAATGGTGGGATTTCGCATTACATGTTCATGGGGCGTAAATGAATGCGAATACGCCTTTATAACCAATGTAACGGGCGAGGCGCCGCTATCGACGGACGGGTAAGCGGATATAAAAGGATTGGACCAAATATGTGATTAATAATCTATCCCTATGGAGCGTGTCAAAAGGCTTTTATGATTCCGTTATTTTTATGTCGAGGCCGGCATGATAGAATATCTCCCTGAACATCTTATTATTTACGCTGGATTGCATGACGCCCAGTTGATACTTTCAGAAATCAAAAGCGTCAGGTTTAAATTTTTGTATATATGCTAGGGCATCTCTTTAATATTTATACTAACAAAAACTCCATATATGTGTTTTATCAAATAAATAATATATAAGCAAAGCGGACCGTAACCCCTTTTCTGCCGGTCAGTCTCACATGTTTTTATACCTATGTAAGCCTACTTATCGCTACTAACAAAAAATGCATTTCACCAATAGAATTTCAGTGAATTAATATTGTAAACCAAATGTTGCCGCCCGACCGTTATGCACAGCGCTATTGCTCCATCCATAGAAATTGAAATGGCATTGGGAGACCTAGCGTAAACCATAATCGCTATTGTTCCACCATTTACGGAGCATTTCAGCGTAGTATCCGCCGCGGTACGAATCAAAACTTTACCGCACTTCTGTTTTCATTATATAAGTTCCTAAAAAGGCGGCAAAGGATAAAGGCCGGCATAAACCGGCCAAATGCGTTTGATAGTTAACGCTAAACATTAATTGAGTCTTCACCCAGATCAAGCATCCCATCCGATGGGCATACCCTGCTGCAATCCTTAAGAAACATCTCCACCTGTTCAGAACAGCGGCCTATAAAAGCTTTAGGCTCAAGCGTGACCTCTATCTCCTCCCGCGTAAGGTTGAACTCATCATCATTAGCGAGCCTGTCCAGCAGATCGCAGGGTTCGCCTTCCTTCATACGGGCCGCAGCCTCCATCGAGTTGCGCCGTATCACCTCATGCAGGGCCTGCCTGTCCCCGCCCTTCTTGACAGCGCTCATCAATAGGTTTTCAGTAGCGATAAACGGGAGATATTCATTTACCGCTCTTTCAATAACCTTTGTATTTACGACAAGTCCGGTGGTAACGTTTCTCATAAGCCGCAAAACGGCGTCCGTAGCAAGAAAACCCTCCGGAAGGGCTATCCTTCTGTTTGCGGAGTCGTCAAGCGTTCTCTCAAACCATTGGGTCGACGCGGTCATCGGCGCGTTCACGGCATTTGACATAACGTATCGGGCAAGCGAGCAAATGCGTTCACAGCGCATAGGGTTGCGTTTATACGCCATAGCCGACGAACCAACCTGATCCGGCTCAAAGGGCTCCTCAATCTGCCTGAGATGCTGCAATAGCCGCATGTCGTTGGCAAAGCGGTACGCGCTCTGGGCTATAGAGCTTAAAACGTTTAAAATCCTGCTATCAAACTTGCGCGGATAGGTCTGGCCGGAAACGCCGAATATACGGTCAAATCCAAACTCAGCCGCTATCTGGCGGTTGAGTTCATCCACTTTAGCCCCGTCGCCCTCAAACAGGCTTAAGAAGCTTGCCTCAGTTCCGGTTGTTCCGCGGCATCCGAGAAATCTGAAGCTTTCCATTACGGCATCTAGCTCCTCTACGTCAAGAACAAGGTCCTGTATCCATAGACAGGCGCGCTTTCCAACCGTAACGAGCTGCGCTGGCTGGAAATGTGTATATCCAAGGGTGGGCATGCTCTTATACATGTTGGCAAACTCGGATAGGCGCGCGATAACCGCCACAAGTTCCCGCCGGATATGCAAAAGCGCGTCGCGGTAGATTATAAGATCCGCGTTGTCCGTTACATAGCAGCTGGTGGCCCCAAGGTGGATTATTCCCCTTGCCTTTTCACACTCAAGCCCATAAGCATATATGTGGGCCATTACGTCATGTCGTATTTCCTTTTCCTTCTTTGCTACAGCGTCATAATCTATTATATCGTTAACGTGCTTTTCAAGCTCCGCGACCTGCTCGGCGGTAACCGGCAATCCCAGCTGATGTTCCGCGCGTGCCAGCGCTGTCCAAAGCCTCCTCCATGTGCGATATCTCGTATCGGGAGAAAAAAGGTTGAGCATGTACTCTGATGAGTAGCGGGAACAGAGGGGGCTTTCATACATTTCCTTCTTCATTGACAATTCTCCTTATTGTAAAGTTGAAGCGACTATCAGCGTACTATTATTTCATCGCGCTCAGGGCCAACGGAAACATAGGAAACCGGCTTTCCTATGCCGCTTTCTACGTAGAGCACATAATCGCGCGCCGCCTTCGGGAGATCCTCAAAACGGCGGATTCCGCTTATGTCTTCGCCCCAGCCGGGAAGCGTAGTAAATATAGGCTTGCAGTCATTGAGCAGCATGGGGAACGGAAAATCGGATATTCTGTTTCCGTTAAGCTCATATTCGGTGCAGACCGGTATATCCTTCATATACGAAATGACGTCCAGTTTAGTCAGCGCTATTTCCGTGGCTGCCTGCATCTGCGCGCCATACCGTGTCGCCACCATGTCAAGCGGTCCAACCCTGCGCGGCCTGCCCGTTGCCGCCCCGTATTCAAAGCCGTACCGGCGCAGCTCGTCAGCTTCATCTCCGAGCCATTCCGCAACGAACGGCCCTTCGCCGACGCATGTGGAATACGCCTTAACCACTCCTACAACGCGCTCAATGTTAACGCCAGGCATCCCTGCGCCGATAGGGGCGTAAGCCGCTATCGGCGATGAGGATGAGGTATACGGGTAAATGCCAAAGTCTATATCACGCAGCGCGCCAAGCTGGGACTCAAACATTATGTTCCTTCCCTCAGCGTGTTCTCTGCGAAGAAATGCTCCAGTATCGCATATATGGCCGCCTATTTTTTCACACATGGTATTCAGCCAATCCATCATTGAAGCGAGTGAGTATGGCTTTTCGCCGTATACCCCTTCTATCATTAGGTTCTTCCAGTCCAATATACCCTTTAATCGGGATTGGAGCTTTTCAGGCATGAGAAGTTCGCCCATAAGTATGGCCTTCTTTTGATATTTATCTCCATACGATGGGGCTATCCCACGCTTTGTAGAGCCAAACTTCGCATCGCCAAGGCGCCCTTCCTCAAGCGAGTCAAGCTCCTTATGAAAGGGGAATACCACCACAGCGCGATCGCTGATCATTAGGTTTTCGGGGCTTATCTCGATTCCGGCCTTTCGCAGGCCCTCTATTTCGCCTACGAGGTGTTCGGGATCTATTACCATTCCGTTTCCAAGAACATTAACAACGCCACTTCTGAAAATTCCCGAAGGTATTAGGTTTAGGGCAAACTTCCCATGCTCGTTTACTATTGTGTGTCCCGCGTTGCTTCCTCCCTGATAGCGTACTACTATATCATAGCCATCGGCGATCAGGTCCACCATTCTGCCTTTCCCCTCATCGCCCCAATTTACTCCGGTTATTGCACAAGTTGCCATCTCTAATTTGCTCCTTTAATTTATTTAACAAGGTCAATTAACGTATTTACTGCTATTTACTGCGCTTAATGGCCCGCTGGCGGTCTGGGCCGTCTGCTAACCACGGCTTATATTATACAGGTCGCCGCCGTAATAGTCTATTGCCACTATTGCCGGCATATCCTCTATTCTCATCAGCGTTACGGCCTCTGTTCCAAGCTCGGGAAACGCTATAACCTCAGCGCTTTTTATACAGCTTGCAATCAGAAGCCCGGCTCCTCCGGTAGCTGCGAAATAAACGGCCTTTCCCTTCATAGCCCGCTTGACCTCACTGGAGCGGGGTCCCTTTCCTATCATAGCCGTAAGCCCATGGTCAATAAGTACCGGCGTATATGGGTCCATCCGTCCTGAGGTAGTAGGGCCGCAGGGACCGATAATTTCGCCGGGTGCCGCCGGACAGGGGCCGGCATAGTATATGCATACGGGTATTTCTAAGGGAAGCCTATCTCCAGACTTCAATAGCTCCATAAATTTTGCATGGGCAGCGTCGCGCGCTGAATATATATAACCAGAGAGATAAACGGATTCTCCACAACGCAGCGACCGCATTTCCACGCTGCCGGTTTTTAAAGGAAGCGTTACGCTTCTGTTTAGCATCTATAGCGTCCTTTCCGCATGTCTGCACGCATGGCATTGTAAATTTACGGCTACGGGAAGGCCCGCTATATGCGTATGCACGGCTTCGGCGTGCACGGCCAGCGCAGTCGTAGCCCCCCCTAAGCCCATGGGGCCAGCGCCTGATTTGTTTATTAACTCTAGGGCCTCCATTTCGATGCCAGCGAGCGTTTTATCAGGAGACGGCGCGCCAATAGGCCTTAGCAGCTGACGCTTGGCGAGCAGAGCGGCCGCCTCCATTGTTCCGCCTATACCTACTCCCACTAATACTGGGGGACACGCGCTGGCCCCGGCATCCAGCACCGTTTTTACTATGGACTGAATAATGCCGCTTATCCCCTGTGACGGCTCTAACATGTAAAGCCGGCTTTTATTTTCGCTGCCAAACCCCTTGGGGGCCACGGCTATATGCAGCCTGTCCCCATCCACAAACCTGACGTGGATTACAGCCGGCGTATTATCCTGAGTATTTATGCGGGTTATTGCGTTTAAGACCGATTTTCTCAGATAACCCGATTCATACCCTCTTCTAACCCCTTCGTTAACCGCAGAATATACGTCGCCTTCAATATGTACGTCAGAACCCACATCCAGAAATACGACGGCCAAGCCCGTATCTTGGCAGCAAGGCCGCATACGCTCAGCGGCAAGTTTGTGATTTTCGATAATTTGATTCAAAACAGCATACGCGGCGCTATCTTCCGCTTCAATGTCAAGTGCTTTTTTCAAGGCCGCCATGGCGTCAGCAGGAACGCAACAACAAGCCGTAATGCAAAGATCTGCAACGGCTTGCTCTATATCGGCGGCATGTATGTATCGCATGTCATGCCCTCCTTAAATACAGCAACTATAATATCATGTTATGGAGGTTATTTCTATAAATGGCGGAATATATTAGCTTATATTATGGTATTTGTTTATATATTGGCACTGCAGATTATTGCAAAATAATATGGTTTTTTGGTATTATAATTAAGATGCGGGTATATTTCCGCACTATAGAAAGAAGGAGCTATCAAATGAAGAAGGTTGCCATAGTCATGGGCAGCGACAGCGATCTGGCTGTATTGCAGCCAGCGTTCGACAAACTTAAAGAGCTGTCGATTCCCTTTGAGGCGCGGATTATTTCGGCGCACAGAACGCCTGCCATAGCGGCGGATTTTGCCAAGAATGCAGAAAACAACGGCTTTGGCGTTATAATAGCGGCGGCTGGCAAGGCGGCGCATCTTGCGGGAGCCATGGCGGCAAACACCGTGCTGCCAATAATAGGGGTTCCTATAAAATCCTCGACCCTAGACGGGCTTGATGCGCTGTTATCAACGGTCCAGATGCCGTCTGGAATACCAGTGGCCACGGTGGCCATCGACGGATCCGCCAATGCGGCTATTTTGGCAGCCCAGATTATAGCCTTAGGAAACGAAGAATTGCTCATGAGAATAAAGGCGCTTCGCGCGAGCATGGAAAAGGCGGTTATTGAAAAGGATAGGCGGCTTGTAGGGAACTACACCTGATATAACAGCGGCCTCCGTGTATCGCGGAGGTCTTTTGAATTACATATTAGGGCGGTTATCGATAGCTTTTCCGGATTAGCCGGAAGAGACTGTCAGACAAACATGAGATAATAAATAAAAGGAGAAGTACCAATGGAGAAGACTGTTCAGCTTTACGAAGGAAAAGCAAAAAAGGTATACGCTACAAACGACGACTCATTGTGCATTGTTGAATACAAAGATGACGCAACAGCGTTTAACGGTGAAAAGAAGGGAACAATCGTAGGCAAAGGCGCGATAAACAACGTTGTTACCAATCATCTGATGCGGATGCTTGAGAAGGAGGGAATTCCTACTCATTATGTTGAAGAGCTTTCGGATAGGGAAACTGTGGTTAAAAGGGTGAAAATAATTCCTCTTGAAGTGATAGTAAGAAACATAGCTGCAGGTTCATTGTCTAAGCGTCTCGGGCTGCCTGAGGGGACAAAGTTGAGCAAGACAGTTCTTGAATGCTGCTATAAGGACGATGCGCTTGGAGACCCTATGGTTAATGAATACCATATATTCGCTCTAAACCTTGCTACGCGCGAGGAACTGGACGCCATATCGGCTTATGCGCTGAAAATAAATGTAATACTGTCCAATTATCTTAGCGATCTAAACATTGAGCTGGTCGACTTCAAACTTGAATTTGGTAAGACAACGGACGGAGAACTGGTGCTAGCTGATGAGATCTCGCCCGATACGTGCCGCTTTTGGGACGCGACGACAAAGGAAAAGCTTGATAAGGACCGCTTCAGGAGGGATCTGGGCGGCGTAGAGGACGCGTACCGTGAAATTTTAAAACGGCTTATGGGAAGGTAAAAAGATGAAAAAGCATGTATCTGACAGTTTGCATGAGGAATGCGGGGTATTTGGCATATATATGGATAAGCCATGCGACGTAGTTTCACCGGTTTACTACGCTTTGTACGCTTTGCAACACCGAGGGCAGGAAAGCTGCGGTATAGCCGTATGCAAGGACGGGGTAATAAACTGCCATAGGGATGCCGGACTGGTAAACGAGGTGTTTACGGGTCCCGTACTCAAAAGGCTTGGAGCCGGGCATATAGCCATTGGTCATGTACGCTATGGAACGACTGGCGACAACCCCAGGCTTAACGCGCAGCCGCTGGCCGTAGACCATATGAAGGGATGCATGGCGCTTGCACATAATGGAAACCTGATAAACGACGAGGAGCTAAGAAGTGAGCTGGAGGCGGCGGGATCGATATTTCATACGTCAAGCGATACGGAGGTCATTTCTTATAATATAATTAAAGAATGCCTGCCAACGGATACGATAGAGGATGCGGTATGCAGGGCGATGTATAATCTCAAAGGCGCATATTCCCTTGTTATTATGACAAGGGACAAGTTACTGGCCGTACGCGATCCGTTCGGGTTCCATCCGCTTTGTATAGGCAAACTTGAAGGCGGATATGTATTCGCTTCGGAAACCTGCGCGCTGGACAGCATAGGCGCGACCTATCTGCGCGACGTAAGACCTGGGGAAATCGTAATAGCCGACAAGCGAGGGCTAACCAGCGTTGATGAGCACTGCGACAGCTGCGGCACAGCGTTATGCGTATTTGAGCACATATATTTTGCACGGCCCGACAGCATTATCGACGGAAGCTCCGTTCATATGGCGCGGCGCCGCGCAGGGGCATTTTTGGCGCTTGAACACCCCGTGCAGGCCGATGTCGTAATTGGCGTGCCCGATTCAGGCATAGACGCGGCGCTTGGATACGCTCAACAGTCGGGGATTCCATACGGCGTTGGATTTATTAAAAATAAATATATAGGGCGTACGTTCATACAGCCTACGCAGGCCGACCGTGAGCAGAAGGTTCGTATAAAGCTGAATCCGGTTGCGGCGACGGTTAAAGGGAAGAGGGTGGTTCTTATAGACGATTCCATAGTCAGGGGAACCACCATTGCGCGTATTGTCCGCCTGCTCAGGGATGCAGGCGCAAAAGAGGTTCATGTGCGCTCATCCGCACCAAAGTTCCTGTATCCCTGTTATTTCGGTACTGATATAGATTCACAGGATAAATTGATTGCCTGGAAGCATAATGATGATGAACTCAAGACCATGTTGGATGTTGATTCGCTGGGCTTTTTGAGCACCACAAACGTAACAAAGCTTGCAGATAACACAAAGCTTGGCTTTTGTACCGGCTGCTTTACAGGCGAATACCCATGTCCAATCCCTCAGCATGCGGGACGAAGCAAGTTCTCAGGAAGAATAAGGGAAGAGTAGGAGACGTTTAGCAATGAAAAGTCACAGTGAAAGCTATCGAAACGCCGGTGTGGACATAACGGCGGGATATAAGGCTGTGGAGCTGATGAAGCCCCATATAGCGAGAACCAAGGTAAAGGGAGCGTTCATGGATATAGGGGGCTTCGGCGGGCTGTTTGAGCCGGATTTGAACGGAATTTCCAATCCAGTGCTCGTTAGCGGAACCGACGGTGTCGGCTCAAAGCTCAAACTGGCGTTTTATATGGATAAGCACGATACGGTTGGAATAGACTGCGTTGCCATGTGCGTTAACGACATAATCTGCTGTGGAGCAAAACCGATGTTTTTTCTTGACTATATAGCGCTTGGAAAAAATGTTCCGGAGCGCGTGGCTAGCATTGTATCGGGCGTTACCGAAGGCTGCGTTCAGGCGGGCTGCGCCCTTATAGGCGGGGAAACGGCCGAGATGCCTGGCTTTTACGCTGAGGACGAGTATGATCTTGCCGGATTTTCGGTTGGCATTGTTGACCGCGGGGAGATCTTTGACAATACCTCGGTTAAGGCGGGAGACGTCTTGATTGCGCTTCCCTCCTCGGGTGTGCATTCCAACGGGTTTTCGCTTATAAGAAAGATATTTGGCATTTCAGATGACGACGACGGGGCGAATTTAGGCTTGAGGTATGACGGCCTTGAAAACACCCTGGGGGAGGAGCTGCTTAAGCCTACGCGCATATATGTTAGTTCAGTAATGGCGTTGAAAGAACAGGTTAGGATAAAGGCTGTTACGCATATCACGGGCGGAGGCTTTTATGAAAACATTCCCAGGGGCCTTCCAGAGGGACTCACAGCAAGGATATGCAGGAGCAAATTGCGGACGCCGCCCATATTTGATATTATCCGTTCGGAAGGAAACGTGCCGGAGCGCGACATGTTCAACACCTTCAATATGGGCGTAGGAATGACGGCAATAGTGTCTAATGAAGAGGCGGATAAGGCCGTTAATCTGCTAAACGCAGCTGGACTGGACGCATATTTGCTTGGAGATGTCATCAGCGGAAGCGAAGGCGTTGTCATACAGTAAATACGAAGGATATACAGGAAGTGAATAGGAACAACCATTATAATAAAAAAGCCAAGATAGCCGTGCTGGTATCCGGAGGGGGTACAAATCTACAGGCTCTCATTGACGCTGGCAATAAAGGCGAGCTTAAAAGTGGCGAGCTCAAACTGGTAATATCCAGCAGGCCGGACGCGTATGCGCTTGTACGCGCTCATAATGCCGGCATTGATGCTGCAACGGTATCTAAAAAGCAGTGTGGAAGCCAGGCGGCTTTTGAAAGGCGCATAGAAGAACTCCTCAAAGAGTATTCGATAGACATAATAATCCTTGCGGGATTTATGTCCATTTTCAGCTCGGACTTCGTGGGGCGCTACCCAAACCGGATAATCAATATACATCCTTCGCTGATACCTTCCTTTTGCGGAAATGGCTTTTATGGCCTGAAAGTACATGAAGCCGCGCTGGAATATGGGGTTAAGGTAACAGGAGCCACTGTCCATTATGTAAACGAGGTTACGGACGGCGGCGAGATATTGCTGCAAAAGGCGGTGGATGTGATGCCGGACGATACGCCGGAAACGCTTCAGCGCCGTGTAATGGAGCAGTGCGAATGGGTATTGCTGCCAATGGCGGCTGAGATGGTATGCGCAAAGGTGTTGGAGGAGGATGAACATGCACTCATTAAGTGATAAAGATATTGGAGCAGTGCTGCTTAAAAACAGCTATCCAGGACGCGGAATTGCGATAGGGCGAAGCGATGACGGCGGAAGCGCGATCATAGCGTATTTCATTATGGGAAGAAGCGAGAATAGCCGCAACCGGATATTCGTCGAGGATGGGGTGGCCTTGAGGACCCAGGCGTACGACCCCAGCAGGATGACCGACCCATCGCTGATAATATATGACCCTGTGAAAACTCTTGACGGAGCGGTTGTAGTTACAAACGGGGATCAGACCGATACCATTTGCCGCGCGCTCGATGGAGGAAGTTCCTTTGAAGCGGCGCTGCGCTCCAGGGAATACGAGCCCGACGCGCCGAACTACACTCCGCGCATAAGCGGAATGGTTGATTTCCATGGCGGCGGTTTCTCCTATAAACTTAGTATATTAAAGCGTGGAGAAAGCGGAGGATGCGAAAGGTTTTTTTATGAATACCAAATGCCGGATCCGGGGAAAGGACACCTGATACATACCTATTCAGAGGATCTTAACCCGCTGCCATCCTTTGAGGGCGAGCCAAGGAGCGTATTGTTATCAGGGGATGCGGGTGGACTTTTAGATCATATCTGGGAATGCCTTAACGGGGAAAACAGGGTGGCGCTGTACGTTAGGTTTGTAAATCTAACGAGCGGGCGTGTGGAAACCAGGATAATAAACAAGTTAGGCTAATAGAAAGTGCTACAAGAAGGAGCAAACGATGCAAACTATTGAACTGAAATACGGCTGCAATCCCAATCAAACGCCTGCGCGCGTCTATATGGAGCATGGCGAACTACCCGTTAAAGTGCTTAACGGGCGTCCGGGTTATATAAACCTTCTTGACGCGCTTAACGCTTATCAGCTGGTAAGGGAGCTGAGGCTTGCGCTTAGTCTACCGGCCGCCGCCTCTTTCAAGCATGTGAGTCCGGCAGGGGCCGCTGTTGGCATGCCATTGGACGATGCGCTGAGAAGGGCGTATTTTGCTGGCGAAGGCGAGCTTTCTCCGCTTGCGTGCGCGTATGTCAGGGCCAGGGGGGCTGACAGGATGTCATCGTTCGGCGACTTTATAGCGTTAAGCGATATATGCGACGTTTCAACGGCGGTTTGCATAAAAAAGGAGGTATCCGACGGCGTAATAGCCCCAGGATATGATTGTGAAGCTCTTGAAATTTTAAGAAAAAAGCGCAACGGCGGATACGCCGTGCTACAGATAGACGAAAATTACGTGCCGGACCTGATAGAGAAAAAACAGGTATATGGCGTTACGTTTGAACAGCGCAGAAACGATCTTGAGATCACGGCGGATTTATTAACGAATATTGTAACGGATAACAAGGAATTGCCCAACTCAGCCGTACGCGACCTTATCCTTGCTTTGATCGCGCTAAAATATACGCAGTCTAATTCAGTTTGTTTTGCTTCCTCAGGTCAGACGATTGGCGTAGGGGCGGGGCAGCAATCAAGAATACACTGTACCCGCCTTGCCGGAAACAAGGCGGATATTTGGCATTTGCGCCAGCATCCGAAGACGCTTGGCTTGAAATTTAAAAAGGGAATAGGCCGCGCTGACCGCGACAATTCAATCGACCTGTACCTTTCAGATACGGAGTATGGAGACGTATTGGGCGAAGGTAAATGGCAGAATATCTTTGAGGTGAGGCCAGAGCCCATGACCGGCGATGAAAAACGTGAGTGGCTTTCTGGATTTAACGACGTATCCCTTGGCAGCGACGCCTTCTTCCCATTTGGCGACAACATAGAACGCGCCCATAGAAGCGGCGTTAAATACATAGCTCAACCTGGCGGCTCGATCAGGGACGATCAGGTTATAGCTACATGCGACAAGTATGGGATGGCAATGGCGCTAACAGGCGCAAGGCTGTTTCATCATTGATTCTGTCAGGAGGTAACACGGTATGGACATAATGGTAATCGGCTCAGGGGGAAGGGAACACGCAATAATAAAAAAAATCAGACAGAGCCCTAACGCAGGCACGATATATGCGCTTCCAGGCAATGGCGGGATATCGGAGGACGCAGTATGCGTACCAATCGGCGCCAAGGATATAAGCGGTATTGTGAAGTTTGCGCAGGATAAGGGGATTGGCTTTGTAGTAGTAACTCCGGACGACCCGCTTGCGCTGGGCGCGGTGGACGCCCTGCACGAGGTGGGCGTACCGTGCTTTGGTCCTGTTAAAAGGGCGGCGGAAATAGAGAGCAGCAAGATATTTGCTAAAGAGCTTATGAAAAAGTACGGCATACCCACGGCTGAGTACAAGGCTTTTGACGATCCGGACGATGCTGAAAGATACCTTGACGCGGTCGACTACCCCGTTGTTATAAAGGCTGACGGGCTAGCGCTAGGAAAGGGCGTTATAATTGCCAACGACAGGGCTGAAGCTCAAAACGCCGTGGACGCCATGATGCGCGGCCTGGCGTTTGGCGACAGCGGTTCGAGGGTTGTAATTGAGGAGTTTTTGCAGGGGCCAGAGGTAACGGTCCTTACGCTTACAGACGGAAGCACCATTGTACCGCTGGGTTCATCCATGGACCACAAGCGCGCGCTTGATTATGACAAGGGGAAAAATACCGGCGGAATGGGCGTAATAGCCCCCAATCCGTTCTACACGGACGATATAGCAAAGGAATGTATGGAGCGTATATTTATCCCAACAATCCGCGCTATGGAAAAGGAAGGCCGTTTATTCAGGGGATGCCTGTACTTTGGATTGATGCTTACCAAACACGGCCCAAAGGTCATCGAATACAATTCGAGGTTTGGCGATCCAGAGACACAGGCGATACTCCAGTTAATGGAAGCGGATCTGCTGGAACTCATGATTGCTGTTGAAGAAGGGCGCTTAAAGGATATGGATGTAAAGTTTAAAGATGGAGCCGTATGCTATATCGTGCTGGCGTCTGGCGGCTATCCCGAAGCGTACGAGACGGGAAAGAGGATAGTGTTTGGGGCGCCCGAGGAATTTAACGGTATAACAATATACCATTCTGGAACAAAGCGTGAGGGGGATGCGTTTGTTACGTCGGGCGGAAGAGTATTGGGCGTATCTGCTGTAAGAGGCACATTGAAGGAAGCTATTGACGCGGCTTATTCAGCGGCCGGAAAGATATACTTTGAAGGAATGCATTATAGAAGGGATATTGGCAGGTCTGCCCTTGGCGGATTTGCTGAATGAGAGGATAACGCATGGTTTACAGAATCTATGTAGAGAAGAAGGAAGGCTTTAATGTGGCGGCTTCATCGTTGCTGCACGAATTGCAATCGTTTTTGTGTATAGACAGCCTCAAGGAAATAAGGCTGTTTAACCGTTATGATGTGGAGGGAATAGATGGGGAGCTATTTGAATATTGCTGCAAAACGGTGTTTTCAGAGCCCCAAACGGATGTAACGTATGATGAACTGCCGCAGCTTCCAGAATGCAGGATTTTCGCGGCCGAATACCTCCCTGGCCAGTTTGACCAGCGCGCCGACTCGGCAGCGCAATGTATCCAGCTTATTTCGCAATCCGAGCGCCCCTCCGTGCGCACGGCGAAGATATTTGCGCTTAAGGGGGTTATTACGGACGATCAATTCGAGAAAATAAAAGCGTATGTAATTAATCCGGTTGACAGCAGGGAAGCTTCTTTCGTACTTCCAGCCACGCTTGAACTTTCGTGCGAAAAGCCAGGGCCAGTGCCCTTGATAAGCGGGTTTATATCATTTGACGACAAATCGCTTCAAAACATCATACAGGAGTACGGCCTTGCCATGGACATGGCGGACATAAGATTCTGTCAGGAGTACTTTAGGAGCGAAAACCGAGATCCATCCCTGGCTGAAATACGCGTGATAGATACTTACTGGTCGGATCATTGCAGGCATACAACGTTTTTAACTCAAATAGGGAACGTTTCATTTGAAAACGAAGCGGTTAAAAACGCGTATGAACGATATATCAAAATAAGGGAAGAGCTGGGAATAAAAAAGCCGGTTTCACTTATGGATATAGCGACGATAGGTGGAAAATACCTTAAAAGAGTGGGGAAGCTTAAGGATCTGGACGAATCTGAGGAGATAAACGCATGCACCGTAAAGATCAAAGTTGAAAGCGGCGGACGCGCTCAGGATTGGCTCTTGTTGTTTAAGAATGAAACGCATAACCATCCCACGGAAATCGAACCTTTTGGCGGCGCGGCCACCTGCATCGGCGGCGCGATACGCGACCCATTGTCAGGAAGGAGCTACGTATATCAGGCTATGAGGATAACGGGCGCGGGCGATCCCTATGAGCAGCGGACGCTCACAGGGAAGCTGCCCCAGCGCAAGATAGCGGTGGAATCGGCGGACGGATACAGCTCCTATGGCAACCAGATAGGTTTGGCAACGGGTATTGTCGATGAAATTTACCATCCAGGATATGTAGCAAAGCATATGGAGCTGGGAGCTGTCGTTGGGGCGGCCCCAGCCGAGAATGTAAGGCGGGAAAGGCCCTCCCCTGGCGACGTCGTAGTATTGATAGGCGGACGTACGGGAAGGGACGGCTGCGGCGGGGCAACGGGTTCATCAAAGGCGCATAACACCGCCTCCCTTGACACATGCGGAGCGGAGGTACAAAAGGGGAACGCGCCGGAGGAAAGAAAGCTTCAGCGCCTGTTCAGAAACAGGGAAGCCGCTTTCATGATAAAGAGGTGCAACGATTTCGGTGCGGGCGGGGTATCGGTGGCCATTGGCGAACTGGCCGACGGCCTTGACATAGATCTGAATGCCGTCCCAAGAAAATATGAGGGATTATCAGGCGTAGAGCTTGCTATAAGCGAATCGCAGGAGCGCATGGCCGTAGTGCTTGAGAAGGACGATGTTCCACGGTTTCTTGAATTGGCCGGCGACGAAAATTTGGAAGCTACCATTGTTGCTTGCGTAACGCGCGACAGACGTCTGGTAATGAGGCATAATGGATGTAAGATCGTGAATATATCAAGGGATTTCCTTGATTCAAACGGGGCTGCAAAGCATACTGACGTACGCGTAGCGGCTCCCATCCCTCATGAAAGTGAAATACAGGGCGGATCATTCGAAGATAGAATGGTTAAACTGGCCTCTGATCTCAATATATGTTCAAAGAGGGGATTGAGCGAGCGTTTTGATTCCACAATAGGAGCCGGCACGGTGATAATGCCATTTGGCGGGGCAAGGCAGCGGACGCCCGCCCAGGCGATGGCGGCGAGGATACCGATGCTATCCGGCGTGGCCGAAACATGCTCCGTTATGGCGTATGGTTATGACCCTTACCTATCCGAGTCCGATCCGTTTAAGGGGGCATATGCCTCAGTGGTGCATTCCGTATCAAAGGTAATAGCATCGGGAGCCGACATATCGCGATGCTGGCTAACATTGCAGGAATTCTTTGAAAAGCTGAGAAACGATCCGTTGAGATGGGGAAAGCCTATGGCAGCGCTTTTGGGAGCGCTTTCAGCGCAGCTTGACCTTGGACTGGCTGCAATCGGGGGCAAGGATTCAATGAGCGGTTCATTCGATAACCTGGACGTACCTCCCACGCTCGTATCATTTGCGGTTGCTGTGGCTGAAGCAGGCGATGTGATATCTCCTGAGTTCAAGAGCGTGGGTTCGGATTTGATGCTCATCGCGCCTGAAGGATGGGTAAGCGGCCTGTGCGGCGGGAAACCGCTACTTGAGGCGTTTGAAACTGTATCCAGGCTGATAAGGGAAAAGAAAGCTGTTTCCGTTTTCGCCCTTGGGCGCGGGGGCATAGCGGAGGCATTGCTTAAGATGTCCCTGGGTAACGGAATAGGAGCAAGGCTGGACGTTGATTCCAACCTTGCATTCAAGCCCTGTTACGGAGGATTTATAGTGGAGCTGGCGCCTGGATTCAAAGGCGATGTAGGCGGGGGCGATATTATTGGGAATACTTCCAAGGGGTACCGCATTGAGGTAAGCGACGGCAGCGCGGATTTGCAAACTGTTGAAAAAGCATATGAGGGCAGGCTGGAACCAATATATCCGACACATGCCGAAGCCCGCGGTCAAGCCATAAGGACATGCTCATATAAAGCGTCCGCATGGTCAAGACCAGCGGTAAAAATTGCATCGCCAAGGGTGTTAATACCGGTATTCCCGGGAACGAACTGTGAATACGATACAGCGGAAGCGTTGAAGGCGCTGGGAGCTGAACCGGATATCCTTGTAATAAAGAACCTAACCTCATCGGCGGTTGAAGAATCGGCTCATGAGTTTGCAAGAAGGCTTTCAAAGTCTCAGATTCTGTTCATACCAGGCGGCTTCTCCAGCGGAGACGAACCCGACGGGTCGGGCAAATTTATAACCGCCTTTATGAGAAACCCTTTAATAAGCGAAAGAATCTCAGACCTTCTGGATGCGCGCGACGGACTGATCTGCGGCGTGTGCAACGGATTTCAGGCCCTCATAAAGCTCGGCCTTGTGCCCTATGGTGAAATACGGGGAGTGGATGCGTCAAACCCAACGCTTACCTACAACAGGATAGGACGCCATCAGTCCAGGCTTGTCAGGACAAGGATAGCATCCAATAAATCGCCATGGTTGATGCGTTATAATGTCGGAGATGTACATTTAACCCCTGTTTCGCATGGGGAGGGGCGTTTCGTATGCGCTGCGGAGCTTCTTGAAAATCTGGAGAAAAACGGGCAGATTGCTACGCAGTACGCCGATCTTTCCGGCACGCCTTCAATGGATATGGATACAAATCCCAATGGTTCAGACTGGGCCGTCGAAGGCATTACCTCGCCGGACGGGCGAATATTTGGAAGAATGGCGCACAGCGAGCGCTGCCGTGAGGGACTATATAAAAACGTACCGGGAAATTATGTAAACGATTTTTTCAGTGGCGCTGTAGACTATTTTAGGCTGTAAGCAAGGGAGGAAATGTCAAATGCCAGGTATAATTGACGGCAAGGCGGTCGCGGAGGCGGTATATTCTGGACTAAGACCTAGGATAGAATCATTGGCGTTGAAGTCAGTCAAACCATGCCTCTGCCTAGTGCTTGTGGGTGGAGACGAGTATTCGGAACGCTATATTGGCATCAAGGCCAAAAGGGCGAGGGCGCTGGGTATGGAAGCGCGTGTTTTTAAGCTGCCTGAGTATACGGAACAGGGAGAGCTTATTGGCATGGTAAAGGATTTAAACGAGGACAGCACTGTTCACGGCATATTGGTGCAGCTTCCGTTGCCAACCCACATAGACCAGCATGCGGTCATAGGCGTGCTTAATCCCGAAAAGGATGTTGACGGATTCCACCCTGAGAGTTCAGGACGACTCATGATAGACCTGCCGTCAATTCCGCCGTGTACGCCAAGGGGGATAATAGAGCTTATAAAGAGTACGGGCAGGGATATATCGGGCCTACATGCGGTTGTAATAGGTCGTAGCATGGTGGTTGGCAGGCCGACCTCCATGCTTTTGACCAATGAGAATGCAACGGTTACGCTATGCCATTCAAAGACCCGTGAACTATTCAGATTCACTAAAGAGGCCGATATTATCGTGTCGGCGACGGGCAGGCCGGGATTGATAGACGGGGATATGGTTAAAAAAGGAGCGATTGTAATAGACGTAGGAAACTCAACGGTTGACGGAAAGCTTGTAGGGGACGTGGACTTCGAGTCGGTTAGGACGAAAGCGGATTTTATCACGCCGGTCCCCGGAGGCGTAGGGCCGATGACGATAGCCATGCTTATGCAAAACACTGTGGAAGCGGCCGAGCTTAAAGCACGATTATAATTATAATATATGAGACTTGGCGGCGTATGGAAACCGCGGCCATGTACCAAGGCTTATAAGACTTGAGAGAGATGGTAGTTAGCCGCTTTGGTTCGGTTTACACTTAGTAATAATGCTGATTGCCGTGTCTCACTGAGTCTGTTAAAGCATATAAAAAAGCTGAACTGTGGCGCCACGCTGGCTAATATGGTATAATTAATAAATAATCGATTTAAATACTTAAGGAGAGGTACAATGGCAGAGATAATTAAGGTGTTTAAGGAGCACATGCCTGAGCTGAAACTCATCGGCAAGAGGTATGGAGATAAGGACAGGGATATGTATGGATCCTACTCCGAAAAATGGCAGGAGTGGTTTCAAAGAGGTTATTTTAACGATCTTAAGCAGTGCGGAGGAATCGAGCATATCAGCGACGATTATGTCGGCATGATGCGGTATTCTGAAGAAGGCTTTGAATATTGGATCGGCCTCCTGATGTCGCCCGAGGATAAAGCGCCGGAGGGCTTTGACTCGGTTTCAGTTACCGAGGGGGATCTAGGCGTGTGCTACGTATATGGAAAGCAGAGTTCTGGAGAGCTCTTCGGCATGGACGTGCATAACGCTTGCATGAAAAAGTTTGCGGATCAGGGATGGAAAATAGAACGTTCGGCTTGGTTTATTGAAAGGTATAATTGCCCAAGATATACGGATGCCGATAAGGAGGGCAATGTTATTTTGGATTACTGCGCCTATATTGACTAGCTAACGATTGGCGGCGTAGACGCTAAATGTCTTATTAGTCCGCCGCCATCCATTTTCAATAACAGTTATAACATAGACTTTATAAGTTGATTATTTTATCTATATATTAATTATAAGATGATTCGTCGCCCATGTTTCAAATAATTCTTTTTTTAAGCGCAAGTAACTTTCAGCGTTAATAAATGATCGCTTTTTATTGTGAAAGGAGTTTTATATGGTTAAAAAAACATTTGGCTTGTTATTGGCGATAACAATATTGGCATGTGCGGTTTTGTTAACCGGATGTGTTTCACAAGATTGTCAAACGGAAGGGGAGCAAACAATAAATCCCACGATTAAACCTGAGGGCACGCCGGATGCCACTGAGGAGCAGACGCAAACGGTAGCGCGGAGCCCTGTAAACGATATTTATGAAACGCTGAAGGAGGTTGATGATTATAGCGATTGGTATATAATACAAAGGAAACCGAATATACAGGATGATATGGAGGTTCACTTTATAAACATAGGCGAGTCGATTGATGCAGGCGGGTATAAATATAAGCTGTGGGCTACACAAGCGCGGGATGGACTCTATCAGCTGATGCTGAGTCAGGACGGCTACAACTATGAAATAGGAAGTCCAAAGAAGTTCGAAGGCGCTTATGCCGCAATCCTGGATCTGAATGGGGACGGGAAACTAGACGATGTTATAATAGCGGCGCAGTATACGGACTTTGACGCTCCGTCAACCTGTGATACCTATGTTTGGGACGGCAGGTTTTGCTTTGTGCGCTCATGCATAGACAAGTATCCAGTCGACGTGGAAGAGGGTTATATAACCTTAAAAATGCTCTTTGATAATATTATCGGCGCTAAGCATGTCACGATGAAATATGCTTATTCAAATGAGATGTTGGTGCAGAGCAGCCTGTTTTTCAATATAGTTGTTGAGGAAGGCTGTGAACCGAAATACCATACGATAATTAAGGACTTTGAAGCATTTATGCTAAAGGATGCCGATACGGGCTTATATAGCCCAATTACTCTGAAGGCAGGGACAAAGCTTCAGATAATCAGCACAAATTTGATAGACAGAATAAATTTCAAGACTGATGGCGGGCTGGAAGGCTATTTCAATTATTCGTTTTTCACATGGGACAGGCTAATTAACGGAGTTGTGCAGGAGGAGATATTCGATCCCGATGAATTCTTTTGGCCGGAGTAATAATTAAGCCGGATAGCCCTATTCTATATAAATTGCTCTATGCTAAAGTAAATAGTTAGCCATGGCCAGTTAGCGCTAGCTCCTCATGTAATCGCAAGTGGGATAATTACTGGGAAATATACTTAAGTCTGTACCAAATGATTGTACCAGATTACAAGTTTGTATTAACGCTTACAATTTAAAAAGAAAGGGGATATAGGGAATTGTCTAAACAACATATAAAAACAACTATAATTATAGCCATTGTAATAACGATGCTGTGTCTATACGGATGCAACAAAGTGGATAACCTTATGACTACTCCCTTAGAAACATTGAAGCCTACCATGGCGAATGGAAGCAAATCCAATGTGGAGGGACAATTCGATGAAGACTTAGAGGAGGATGAGACACAGGGAATCGCCGGCTATAATAATTGGCAGCTAATCTACAAAACTGAGGACATAAAGGATGATA
>DBFNRV010000090.1:0-4738 GCA_048421225.1 Christensenellales bacterium
AGGAGAAAAATTATGAAAGAACTTAAAGGAACTAAAACAGAGGCTAACTTGATGGCGGCGTTTGCCGGGGAATCCCAGGCTAGGAACAAGTATACCTATTACGCTTCAGCGGCTAAAAAGGAGGGATATGTCCAGATAGGCAATCTGTTTGAGGAAACGGCGAATAACGAGAAGGAACACGCAAAGATCTGGTTCAAGCTGCTCCATGGCGGCCAAGTGCCAGGAATCGTTGAGAACTTAAAGGATGCCGCCGCGGGTGAGAACTATGAGTGGACCGATATGTACGCCACCTTTGCAAAGGAAGCGCGCGAGGAGGGATTCGACAGCATTGCGTTCCTGTTTGACGGCGTTGCGCGTATAGAGAAGGAGCATGAGGAGAGATACCTTAAGCTGCTTGCAAACATTGAAAACGGCATGGTATTTAAGCGCGACAACGTAGTTGTATGGAAGTGCGCGAACTGCGGCCATATACACGTTGGTACCACCGCTCCGGAGGTATGTCCGGTGTGCGCCCATCCCAAGGCATATTTTGAGCTGAAGGCCGAAAATTATTAAGCGTCAAGCATTGCATAAGCGATAATCCGATTGTATTTTGATATAAACAGCAGAGCCGGAATACGCCACATAAGACCGGCTCTGCTGTTTTAAACCCACGGGAGCGAAATTTGGTATGGCGTATCAATATAGGCGAGGCGAGTTTTATGGATCTGAGGATTGAGCCTGTCAACATTGCCAACAGGCGGCTTTTGGAGGGCATGGCTGTGGCCCCTGGACAGGAGAATAATATAGAGCCGATAGAATGCTGTATGTCCGAAGCGGAAAGGAACCCTTTATGGCGCCCCGTAGTTATCCTGGCTGATGGAATGCCCGCGGGCTTTGCAATGTATGGATTTTTTGCGGATGAGGGCAGTTTGGGCCGCGTATGGCTTGACAGGCTGATGATCGATCAAAAGTTTCAGGGACGGGGAATCGGATCGGCATCCCTAAATGCAATGATAGGCAGGCTGATGGCGGAGTATGGCTGCGATAAAATATATCTCAGCGTTTACGAAAGCAATACGAGGGCAATTTCTATGTATAAAAGGCGCGGCTTTGAGTTCAATGGAGAGCTGGACGCTAAGGGCGAGCTGGTAATGGTGTTGGGAATGGATGACAACCTTTAGATATAACAAATTGATGAAAAAAAGATGCATCTGACACAAAGGATGCACCCGCGTGAGCGTCCCTGGCGTTAGGGCCATGAATATGGCCGGGGGGCTGAGCCCATTTTTCTTTGCTGCTGAAATTAGTTAATGCTAATGATTAAATGGGAATAACGGCCCAATTAATATTTAATGCGCGCAACCCGATATAACGGAAGATAAGTCGATTCGTTAAGTGCGGTTAGCTGATATTATAGATACAATATGGCATAATTAAGCTATAGGGGGTGTGAAAAGTAGGATGATATCCACTAACTTGAGCTATCTGCGGCATAAAAAGGGCCTTTCCCAGGAGGAAGTAGCCGAGAGTATAGGCGTATCACGGCAAGCGGTTGCAAAATGGGAAACCGGCGCCACTACGCCCGACCTAGAAAATAGCATTGCCCTTGCCGAGCTTTATGGAGTCACTCTGGACGATCTGGTTAAGTTTGACGCGAAGAAGAGCGGGATTCCAATACCGCCCAAGGGCAAACACTTTTTTGGAATCGTAGCGGTAGGCGACAGGGGGCAAATAGTTATACCTAAGAAGGCAAGGGATATATTTAACATACGGCCCGGCGACAGCTTGGCCGTGCTGGGCGATGAGGATCAGGGTATCGCCATATTAAAGAGCGAATTCTTATTAAGCCTTGCAAACGAGATAATGTCTAAAAGGGGCAAGGATTGATGCAGGCGATAGAAGCGTACGGACTGACAAAGGCTTATAAGGGAATTAACGCCGTCAGCGCCCTCAACTTGTCCGTCGAAAAGGGGGAACTTTTTTCGCTGCTGGGCGTAAACGGGGCGGGTAAGACCACAACGATAAAGATGCTGTCATGCCTGATACGGCCTACGTGCGGGGACGCTGTCCTGATGGGGAACAGCATTGTGCGTTCACCAAACAAGGTCAAGGCTATTATAAACGTTTCACCGCAGGAAACCGCGGTGGCCCCCAACTTGACGACCGAGGAGAACCTACGTCTCATATGCGGCATCTATGGATATACAAAGAGGGAAGCGAAGGAGAGGGCCGATGCCGCCATTGCCAGGTATGGTTTGGAGAGAATAGCCAAGCGCAGGGCTAAAGTTCTTTCAGGCGGATGGCAGAGGCGGCTGTCAATAGCGATGGCGCTGATTTCCGAACCCAAGGTGCTGTTTCTTGACGAGCCGACGCTTGGCCTTGACGTTTTGGCAAGACGGGAGCTGTGGGGCGTGATAGAGGGCCTTAAAGGGCAGACCACCATAATGCTTACCACGCATTATCTTGAGGAAGCGGAAGCGCTTTCGAGCCGTATCGGAATAATGTCCGAAGGGAAACTGGTTGCGGTTGGCACTTCGGACGAACTAAGGAGGACGGCCGGCAGGGACCGTTTTGAGGACGCCTTTGTGGAACTTTGTACAAAAGGGGGCCGCGTTTTATGAAACTGCTGTCGTTTGCTTCGAGAAATTCAAAGGAAATAATGAGGGACAGGCTGAACCTGGCCTTTGGAGTCGGCTTTCCCATTGTGCTGTTATTGCTGCTCTCCCTAATTCAGTCGAATATTCCAGTCGAGCTGTTCGCCGTTGAAAAGCTATCGCCAGGGGTGGCGGTGTTCGGGCTGTCCTTCATATCGCTGTTTTCCGGCATGGTAATAGCCAGGGACAGGACGAGTTCGTTTATGCTCAGGCTGTTTGCGTCCCCCATGACAGCGGTCGACTTTATACTCGGGTATACCTTGCCGCTGCTTCCCATGGCAACAGCGCAGATGGCGGTATGTTATGCCGCGGCTTTGCTTTTGGGGCTCGGCTTCAGCTTTAATATCCTTGCGGCAATAGCGGTATCAATTCCAACGGCGATTCTGTTCATCGGCCTGGGCCTGCTTTGCGGAAGCCTTTTGAGCGATAAGCAGGTAGGCGGAATATGCGGGGCCCTGCTTACTAATCTAAGCGCGTGGCTGTCCGGCACATGGTTTGACCTCAATCTGGTAGGCGGCGCGTTTAAGGCCATTGCGGATATGCTTCCGTTTTCGCATGCGGTAAATGCGGCGCGGTACGCGCTAGCCGGGGATTACGCGGGCATAATGCCGGAACTGATATGGGTTATCGTATATGCGCTTATGGTTATGCTAGCCGCCGTATTGGTGTTTACGGGCAGGATGCGCGGAGGCAGGGCGTAAATAAAAATTATAGAAACAAGCCCTTCTAATAATATTACATAAGATGAACTATTGGTTGACTATTAAAGCGTATTACTATATTATTAGAGTATAAAAATATAGGGCTTTTTTGCAGCACTTTTATATGAACGTGTTTACTGTAATAAGAAACAGGTGGAATACAGGTACAACAATATTAAGTATTCATATCAGATATAGATAATTCAAGGAGGATTCAACCATGAATAAAAGGTTCTTTTTAATACCATTGGTAATATTAATATGTTTAACGTCTATGGTTGTATTTGCGTCGGACAGCGCGATAAATAAAGATGATATTCAGTCAAACAGCGCGGAGGATGGTTTTGGTTATTATGTACTGGACGAGAAGCTTGGGGAGTCCATAACCATCAGCTTCAAGAATTCGCTTAGAAGCATTGAATATACGGAAACGCTGAATTTAAAGGAAAAGAATTTGTCCGACAGGCACGACGCCTATGGTACGGTTGACCTGTATAACGACAATGAAGACAATATATATATGTTTATCAGCGGCACTGATATAATGTGCGCCTACATGGAGGACGAACTATATTTTGATACCAATGAGCTAAGCGGTTATGTGGAGGACGAGGACGAGTCCGGTTCCATTGATATACCGTTTAGTATCAACGCTCTGCAGGCGGCTGAAGCGGCCGATAGCTTTATGAGCAGTTGTTTCAGCGGTTATCCCTATAAGTATAAGGGAATTGAGGTAGGCGAGCAGGAGGGCGTATTTGTCGTTTCCTATTGTTTCTATGTAGGCAATAAGATGACTGATGATATATGCAATGTCTTTGTAAGGGCGTCCGACGGGAGTATCGGGGCATACTCCGCTATGAATCACATGCGGTATAACGATCTTCAGGATAAAACCATACAGCTTGATACGGAATCTGAATATTACAGCGCTGTATCCGACCAAATAAGCCCTACCGCCAAATTGGAGGATATCTTCCTGACGTATAATGACGACGGCCAGCTTGTATTCCAGGCGTACATATATGATTCCGGCGCAGACGACTTATTATCATATGAGATTCCCGCGATAGTAACTGAAGGCGGGGCGTATTAAAATGCGCCGGTCAAAGATAATTTACAAAACAAAGCTGCTGGCATTGCTCCTTCCGTGCCTGCTCCTTATGTCATGCTCGCTCAGGAATAATAACATACCCAAGCCTGGGGAGGTTGAAAGCGCGGCGGTTATAATCGGGAATCTGCCCATTGATGGAATAAGGTACAAAAGCATTGAATTCCGTATGGACAGCAGTTCGGCTTCTGAGGCGGTGGAGTTTCATAACAGGGTATCAGATTACAGATCTAATCCGAATATTAACAGCGATGCTTGGACCGTTGATATAACCTATACGCTAATCGATGGGA
>DBFNRV010000091.1:0-4839 GCA_048421225.1 Christensenellales bacterium
CTTTTAGCACAAAAATAAACAATTTGGTGTTTAATGATACGATATTTTTGAAAAACACAAAAATATGCGGGAGAAGGGCTACAGACAACGGCCTTCTAAATAAACCGCTTTTTTATTAAGCGCTTCATCACAAATAATAAAATCGGCAAACCTGCCCGGCCTGATTGAGCCGATCTCCTTCTCCCTTCTGATCTGCCTAGCCGGAATTAATGTTGATGAAAGTACCGCCTGCTCTTTTGATATTCCAAAGGCTATAGCGTTTTTCATACAGGTATAAAGGTTTGACGCGGAACCCGCGATGGTGCCATCCGCAAGCTTTGCTACACCACCTTTTAAATGTACGGCCTGACCACCCAGCATATAGCTTCCATCCGGCATGCCGCAGCAGCGCAGGGCGTCGGATATCAGGCAAATACGGCGTGGAAATAGCTTAAATGCCATACGTACCGCGCTTTCATGCACGTGATATCCGTCGCATATAAGCTCAGCTACTACATCGCTTTGTTCGGCAGCCGCGCCGATAACGCCTGGGCTTCGGTGATGAAGCGGGGGCATTGCGTTGAATAGATGCGTAAGGTGCGTTGCGCCAGCCGAAAATACAGCCTTGGCCTCCTCATAATCCGCATTCGTATGCGCAACGGAAACCGTGCAGAGGATGCTTGCAAGCGCGGTAAATTCTTCGGCTCCTTTTAGTTCCGGCGCAATATCTACGATTCGCAAAAGACCGCGGCTCGCATCGTACAGCCGTTTAAATGCGCTATAATCAGGCAGCTTTAGAAACGCGGCATTCTGCGCCCCCTTTTTTTTGTCTGAGAAAAAGGGGCCTTCCATATGAATTCCCACCAGTCTCGCGCAATCAAAGGTGCGTTCATGCTCAAATTTCGATGCGCTAATAAAGGCTGTATCCAATATTTTATAGGGGAGCGTCATAGAGGCCGGCGCAAAAGAGGTAACGCCGTTTTTAGCAAGATATCTTGCCATTGTGATAAGCCCGCCGCGGTCGCCGTCAGAGAAATCCGCTCCTGAATTGCCATGGCTATGTATATCGACCAGGCCCGGAATAACATATGCGCCATTCAGATCAACACCGTCTTCATCGGCGCCTGTGTACAAGACCTCTACAAATTTTCCGTTTTCTACTCTAAAGCTTCCATGGACAAAGGATGCATCTGTAGTAAATATAAAAGCGTTTTTAAAAAGCATGTCAGCCTCCTTAGCGAGTCTCCGGCAGACTTGCCGCCGCAACCGACTGGCCAATCCGCCTCGTCTGCTCGTCAGGCAGCATAACGCGGATTGACCCGCTGAGCTTTGGATATTCCTCAGAGAGAACGCGATTACATTCTGAAACAATTATATCCCCGCCAATGCCGGACGCTACACGGCCCAGTACGAGCAGATAGCGGATAGCGTAAAATCTGCTGTATAAAGCCAGCGTATGGGCCAGATAAACGCCTATTGCCGCAAAGATGTCCTGCGCACATTCTTCTCCTTGACCGGCCAACTCCTGTACCAGCTTTAGCTTTTCAGCAGGACTCAAACCGCTTGGCAGTTCAATGCCCGCCTTAGGCGCAAGCCTGACAACTGCATCCTGCGAAAAATACCCGCAGCCAACGCCGATATCGCCGGACCAATCATCACGCGCGGCTTCTTCGTTTAAATCAACTGGCGCAAACGCTAATTCATTGAGCCAGCCGGACATATTGCCGTCGCGCGAAACGTATCCAGCCGCCTCCGAGGTTCCCATGGCCAACCCCATTACATAACCGGATTTTAAACTCATACTGCCCGCCAGGGCGGTTACATCGCCATCGTTTGCTACGACAATAGGCATATCACCTATTTCCCTTGCGGCGCGTTCATAGATCGATTTTACCTCGTCGCGGCGCGAACGCGGAATTTTTATGAAAAGGGACGAAACCATGGGCCTGTTTCCGATTATAACGCCGGCGGAAGAAACCCCGATAGCGTCAACCCTTGGCATATGGGCGGCAGCGGTCCTAAACGCGTCTACGATACCGTCAAACTGATACTGTGGATCCTCGGAGAGCTTTGGATGCCAGACTACCTCCTCGGAATAAACTGTTTTGCCATCGATCACAGCGGATACCTTACGGTCGGAACCTCCGGCGTCAAACCCTATGCGGCACCCATCCAGATGGCCTCCAATCGGCAGGTTTAGCTCCCGACGCTTAGGAAAGAGAGTCTCATCGGCAATCACGATTTCTAATGGACGCTCATAGACGTCCTCCATGAATTGCGAATCAAAGGACCGCGCACAGCCGGCACTATAGGCTTTTTTAAGCTTTTCCGCCTGCCTATCGCAGCCGCGAAGATATATGCGGAATCCGCCGATACTCCATAACAGAAACTTTACCAGCCGCTCAACATAACGGTCGTTAGCCTCTGTGAAGGCGTCGTCCCTCAAAAATGAATGGAATACGGAAACGGCGCCCCTATCACGCTCGATTGCCACTGAAAAAGGATGCTCCGCTTTGCTCAAATATGCTTCCATCCATGCTCCAAACGGGACAAACGACTCATCCAGAAGGGGTTTATTCTTTATTTCATATTCAATTCCCAAGTAATTCATAGGTATACCTCCAAATATCGTGGCTTAAGCTTAACGTTGAAGCGAGCCATATGCGGCCTCGTCTGCAATCAGGGTAACGTCTGGATGAAACTGCAAGATCGAGGCTGGAACCTCTGGAACAACCGGCCCGAAAAATGCCTTGTTTAATATTTCAGCTTTATCACTTCCAGTAACCAGCATAACGATCTTTCTTGCGGACATAACAGATCCAACACCCATGGTAAACGCCGCCGCCGGCACTTCATCCAATGACGGAAAAAACCTTCTGTTGGCGTTTCTAGTAACTGCTGATAGCTTTACCTCATGCGTCCGGCTTGGAAAATGATCACAGGGTTCATTAAAGCCAATATGTCCGTTATGCCCAATTCCAAGTAGCTGAAGCTCAATGCCGCCCCAATCCTCAATTTGCCGCTCATACTCCATACACATAGCTTCGGCATTTGTGGTTAGGCCGTCTGGGAAAAGGATGTTTTCCTGCTTTATTGAGATATGAGCAAATAGATTTTCCTGCATAAAACGGCGGAAGCTCTGAGGGTGGTCGGGAGAAAGCCCCTTGTACTCATCCAGGTTTACTGACCGCACACGTGAAAAGTCGAGGCGCCCCGCCTTATCACGGGCGGCCAGTTCGCGGTACAGGGGGAGGGGGGTGGAGCCTGTCGCCAGCCCTACCACGCATGCAGGTTTATTATTGATTACCTCTTCAAACAGATCCGCGGCCAACCGGCCCACTTCCTTCAAAGAGCTTGCTATAATTGTTTTCGTATGCAGCATTTTGCTTTCATCCCAGTAGTTTCTTAGGTTAACTTTTAACGCCGAATCAGCCTGATGTCTCTTTTTACCCGTGCGTTATGAACACAATAACTGCGCCTAATCTCCCATATGGCCCGCTAATATAGAATCACCACAAACGGACCATCCAAACCTATTACGCATATACGGCGGAGAGGGAGTCAACAACATGCTCAAATGCAACCGCAGCTGCGCCGGCTATATATCCGCCGGTACCAAAATCGTCAAACCTGAGCTTAAAGGCGTCTTTCATATAATCATTCAGACGGTTTTTATAGCTCTGTACAACCATACTGCGCAGAAGCGGATGATCCCAAATGGTACTGCCGCTTAACACTATCACTTCTGGCGCATAGGTGTTGGCGAGCAAATTTATCGCTATTGAGATATAATCCACCACCTGGTTAACCAATGCCGTAGCAAATGGCTCTCCGAACTTTGAACGCATCAACAATTCATCCATTGTTATATCGGGATAAACGCTGCGTGCCTCGTTCAAAATGGCGCTTTTGGCCAGGTTTGTCTGCAGACATCCGGCCTGGCCGCATTCACAGACCTTTCCCGCCGGATTTAGAATGATATGGCCAATTTCGCCCGCCATATTTTTAGCGGACCGGCAAATCTGGCCGTTTAGTATTGCAGCCGAACCAATGCCGTCGCCCAGGCTTAATAGCACCATATCCTGTATATCATCCTCATTTCTAAAGCGGTGGACGGCCTGCGCCAACGCCTTTGTGTCATTCTCCAGATAAAAGCAATAATTCGTAAAGCGTTCTTTGAGATGTTCGGCGATGGCGACATTCCTCCAATGAAGGTTGGCGGAGAAGAGCATATCGCCCTTATCGGTGTCAACAATACCAGGAACAGCAACGCCCACTTTATTCAGCAGGCCATTGCCCCTCCATTTTTCCACAAACGCACCGATTTGCTCTGACATCCACGGCAGAACCCGCTCCGGCAGGAAATCTTCGTCAGGCGCATACGGGACCGTCTCCATATCCCTAAGGTTTCCAAAAGGATCCGTTATGCCCAAGTACAGCATACGCTTATCCAAATATACGCCGCAGCACAGCAGCTTGTCTATTGGCAGCGACAGCGTCTTTGGCGGCCGGCCCGCCGTAATCTGTCTTATTTCCGTTTTTTCCTTCTCCTGAAGCAGTCCTATGCTGATCAGCTCATCGGCAATACGTCCAACAGACATAGCGCTCATCCCAGTTGACTCAGCCAGACAAGCTCTGGATACTTCGCCGGCCTTCATTACGCAGGCCAAGATCAGCTTCATATTGTTTTGCCGCATCAACTCGCGATTCATTCTCTGACTAAAGTTCAAACTTAGCCTCCGTCCATTTTCGAGGGCCATTTATTAACATAAAGATATAAAAACCCCTCTTCCAAATATGAAGTATATGATAAAGTCAATAATATGTCAAGCATTATTGACAAATGAAGCAATAATAAGT